>CAZHLB010000854.1:0-3186 GCA_964533005.1 uncultured Saprospiraceae bacterium | reverse complement strand
CCGCCAGCCTCCTGCTTTTTTGCCTTAGCCTCGACGTGAAAGGCATCATCAGTTTAGGTCCAAAGGCACTCATCATGTTTTTTGCCGCTACCCTCGGCGTCATCCTCGGAGGTCCCATCGCCCTTTGGACGGTGTTGAATTTGATGCCCGAAGGCTTCATCCCCGCTGACCGCAGCGAGGTGTGGAAAGGACTTTCCTGCATTGCCGGAAGCTGGATTGGCGGGGGACCTAACCAATTGGCAATCAAAGAAATCCAACAGGTGGACAACACCCTTTTCGGCACGATGGTCGTCGTGGACGTGATTGTGGCAAACGTGTGGATGGGCTTCCTGCTCTACGGAGCAAGCGTCACCCAAAAAATTGACCGCTGGCTCAAAGCCGACACGAGTGCCATTGATGCTTTGAAGCAAAAAATCAGCGACTACCGGGCGAGCATCGAGCGCATTCCAAAAACCAGGGACATGATTTTGCTGCTCGGCGTCACCTTCGGTAGCGTGGCGCTGGCACACTGGCTGGCGACCAATTTCATTGACTTGCTCAAAGCCAACCAGGCAACCCTCGTCGAATATCGCCTCGATGCGCTCATTCGCCCGTTCTTCTGGATTGTGCTTTTTGCCACGCTCATCGGCATCGTCCTTTCGTTCACGCCTGCTAAAACGCTGGAAGGCGTTGGCGCCAGCCGCTTCGGCAGCGTGTTCATTTACCTGCTGGTGGCAGCCATCGGGATGCAGATGAACCTGTTGAAAATTGCGGAAAACCTGGGCTTGTTCGCCGTCGGCGCTATCTGGATGCTGGTGCATGGACTGGTGATGTTTGGCGTGGCGAAGCTGATTCGAGCGCCGTTTTTTTTCCTCGCCGTCGGCAGCCAGTCGAACATTGGCGGGGCGGCGTCTGCGCCCATCGTGGCGAGTGCTTTCAGCCCTGCGCTTGCGCCGGTGGGGGTGCTGCTGGCGGTGTTGGGTTATGCGATTGGAACTTACGGCGGGCTGTTTTGCGGGACGCTGATGCGGCTGGTTTCTGAATAAAAAAATGGAGCAAAATCATCCCAAATGGCGAATCTCGATTGACACCGGCGGCACTTTCACCGACTGCATCGCCGTCAGTCCGGCTGGCGAGACGCACCGGGCGAAAGTGTTGAGCAACAGCCGCTTGCGTGGCGTTTTGACGGAAAAAATCGGCGAGCGGCAATTTCGCTTCGAGCACAACTGGCGCATCGAAACGGACATTTTCAAGGGCTATGATTTTGCGCTGACCGGCGGCTCCCCAGCTTTCTCCACCCAGGTTGAAAGCATTGATTTTCAGCAAAATATAATTGTCGTCACGCGTGACGTCCCAAATCATCCCTCATCCCTTATCCCTCATCCCTTTGAAATCACCGCCCACGAAGAAGCCCCCATCCTCGCAACTCGCTTGGTCACGTTGACGCCCCTCGACCAACCCTTGCCGCCCCTCGAAATGCGCCTCGGCACGACCAAAGGAACCAATGCCCTGCTCGAAAAAAAAGGCGCTCGCACGGCGTTGCTCATCACCAAAGGCTTCGGCGATTTGCTCGCCATCGGGACGCAGCAGCGACCCCATCTTTTTCAGTTGAACATCCCGCCTCCAACCCTACTTTACGATGTCGTTTTTGAAGTGAACGAGCGCCTGGATGCCAGCGGGGTTGTACTCAAACCATTGAAAAAGAAGGAATTGCAGCGATTGGCATCGGAGGTAAGAATCGCTGGCGTCCAATCGGTAGCGGTGGCTTTTTTGCATTCGTGGCGCAACCCGGCGCACGAGTTGGCGGTGAAAAATGCGCTGGAAAATGCCGGGTTGAAATTCATTTCCCTGTCGCACGAGTTGATGCCGGGCATCAAAATTTTGCCGAGGGCGCAGACGGCGGTGGTGGATGCTTACTTGTCGCCGGTGTTGCAGGAATATCTTTTTCAGGTTTCGATTTCATTGGGGCAAAAAGCTGACAGGTGGAAATCCGATGCCGCCGGGAAAATTTCTTTCAGAAATTTTCCCGGCGGCATCGGATTTCCACCTGTCAGCTTTGGGCTCGGATTGGAAAAATTAAAAGTCATGACCAGCGCCGCAGGTCTGGTTTCCGCCGCTCATTTTCACGCAAAGGACAGCCTGTTGAGCGGTCCCGCAGGCGGCGTTCTTGGCGCTGCCAATATTGCCCAATCGCTTGGCTTCCAAAAAGTTATCACCCTCGACATGGGTGGCACAAGCACCGACGCCGCCCGCTTCGACGGGCATTTCGACTACGATTACCTGACCAAAATCGCCGGGGTGGAAATGGCTTTGCCCTGCTTGAGCATCGAAACGGTGGCGGCTGGCGGCGGCTCGATTTGCCGCTTCGACGGCAGCAAACTTTGCGTCGGCCCGGAGAGCGCAGGCGCTTCGCCAGGACCTGCCTCCTACGATTCGGGCGGCCCGCTTGCCATCACCGACGTGAATTTGCTGCTCGGCAAGCTCGACCCTTCGGCAATGGGCATCCCGGTCAGCCGGGAAAAAGCGTCGGAGGCGCTGCAAGTCGTTCAAAATCAGATTTTTGAAAAGACGGGCAATCTGCTTGCCGAGGAGGAACTGCTGCGTGGTTTTGAAAAAATAGCGAACGAAAAAATGGCGGAAGCCATCCGCAAAATTTCAATCTCCAAAGGCTTCGACCCGAAGGAATATGCCTTGCTCGCCTTCGGCGGCGCAGGCGGCTTGCACGCTTGTCAGATTGCCGAATTGCTTGGCATTCAAACGGTTATCCTGTCTTACGACGGCGGTTTGCTCAGTGCTTTTGGCATCGGGCAGGCGCAGGTGGAGCGGTTTGGGCAGCGGCAGGTGCTGAAAAATCTGACAGACTGCCAGGCAGAATTGCCTGAAATCGTGGCGAGCCTGACGGCGGAAGGCTTTGAAAAACTGGCGGCGGAAGGTTTTTCTGCCGGTGAAATGGCGGTGAAAAGATGCCTGGCTTATCTTCGGTTGAAGGGGCAGGAGAGTTCTTTGGAAGTTCATTTTCAGTCGGTTGCGCAGGTGGCGGATGATTTTGAAGAAAAATACAGGCGGCTTTTTGGGCATTTTCCGGCGGGGCGGGCGGTGGAGGTGGAGAGTGTGAAAGTGGTTGTGGTTGCCAGCGCCGACACCCCGAACGCTGCCGCCGGTTTGCAACCTCCCCGGGCAAACCAAATAAATAAAAAAGACCCCTAA
>CAZHLB010000853.1:0-3194 GCA_964533005.1 uncultured Saprospiraceae bacterium | reverse complement strand
GGACGGTTCCTCTTCGAGGATGACAAAAGCGACTCAATCAGACAGGCTAAACAGGAACCAATCTTGCTGAAAGGTAGATTCTAAAATGACATTCCTTACCCCTCTCCGTTGACAATCCTCATTTTTCCGCCCTTCCCGTCCGCCAACCTTTGGCAAAAATTTCATCATCATGACAACGGTAGAACAATTCCTTTCACCAGTTGCGGCTCCCGCAAAAACAGCCAAAAAATTCGTCTTCTCCTTCCATGAAGGCAATGGCAAAAACAAGAAACTCCTCGGCGGCAAAGGCGCTAACCTTTGCGAAATGACCCAAATCGGGCTGAACGTGCCGCCGGGCTTCGTCATTTCCACGGAAGCCTGCCTGACTTATTTGGACAATCCGCTGCGCACCTTGCCGGAAGGCTTGATGAGCGAGGTGCGGGCGCAAATTAAGGCGGTGGAAATCGCTTCCGGCAAGCGTTTTGGCGACCCCGCCAATCCGTTGCTCGTCTCCGTCCGAAGCGGCTCGGCGATGTCCATGCCGGGCATGATGGACACGATTTTGAACCTGGGTTTGAACAGCCAAACCTTGCACGGATTGATTGAACAGACTAAAAATGAACGCTTTGGATATGACGCTTACCGCCGTTTCATCCAGCTTTTTGGCAAGGTGGCGCTGGGCGTGCCGGATGAAATGTTCGACCGGCATTTCGAAGATGTCAAGCACAAGGCAGGCGTGAAAGTGGACATCGGTTTGAGCGCAGGCGACTTGCAGGAAATCAGCGAACGCTTCCTGAAAGTGGTCAAAGAATACACCGGAAAGCCGTTCCCGGAGAATGTGTACGACCAGTTGGAAATCGCCATCAAAGCCGTTTTCAATTCCTGGATGGGCAAGCGGGCGGTGGATTATCGGCGGGAATTCAACATCACCCCCGACATGGCAAACGGCACTGCGGTCAACGTCGTGGCGATGGTTTTTGGCAACATGGGCAACGACAGCGCAACGGGCGTCGGCTTCACCCGTGACCCCGGCACCGGCGAGAATTTGATGTTTGGCGAATACCTCGTCAATGCGCAGGGCGAAGACGTGGTCGCAGGCATCCGCACCCCGAAGCCTGTGGCGCAACTTTCAGGCGAGATGCCGGAGATGTACGTGCAACTCGAAAACCTCCGCAACCGCCTCGAAAGTCACTACCAGGAGGTGCAGGATTTTGAATATACCATTGAAAATCAGGTGCTTTATTGCCTGCAAACCCGCAACGGCAAGATGAACACCACCGCCCTCGTCCGCACCAGCGTCGAGATGGCGAACCAGGGTTTGATTACCAAAGAGCAGGCGCTCCTACGCATCAAACCGGAATCGCTCGAGCAATTGCTGTTTCCCCGTCTCGACCCAAAACACAAGGCTACGCCGATCGCAACAGGTTTGCCCGCCTCTCCGGGCGCAGCTTCCGGGCACGTCGTTTTTGATGCGGACAGGGCGGAAATGCTGGGTCGGGGCGGTCAAAAAGTAATCTTAGTGCGGGAAGAAACGAAGCCGGAAGACATTCACGGTTTTTTCGCTTCGCAAGGCATCCTGACCAGCCGGGGCGGCAAAACTTCGCACGCAGCCGTCGTGGCGAGAGGCATGGGAAAACCTTGCGTGGCGGGGGCGGAAGGCATTTCAGTGGATGTGAAATTGCGGCAGGCGGTCGTCGGCGACCGGACTTTGCACGAAGGCGATTACATCACCCTCGACGGCAGCACGGGCAACGTTTTCCTCGGCTCGATTCCAACCGTCGAGCCGGTCTTTTCCGATGAATTAAAAACACTGCTTTCCTGGGCGGACGAGGTCGCCCGGCTGAAAGTTTTTGCCAACGCAGACACGCCTTCCGCCGCAGAAAAAGCGGTGAGCTACGGCGCAATGGGCATCGGGCTTTGCCGCACTGAGCGGATGTTCAACGCCACCGACCGCCTACCCATCGTGATTGACATGATTCTGGCAAACTCGACCGAAGACCGAGAGGCTGCACTCAATCGCTTGCTCCCGATTCAGCGGCAAGATTTCGTGGACATTTTCAAAGCCATGTCGCCCCGCCCGGTGACGGTGCGTTTGCTCGACCCTCCGATTCACGAATTTTTGCCAAACGAGGAAGAATTGGTCGGCGAACTGGAACACTTGCGCCACCTGAAAACCACGATTGACGGCGTGAACAACCTCTACTCAAGCCTCCGCCTGCTCGAAGCGAGCGAGGATTTGAAGAATCACTACCCGTCGCCTTTCGACTATCACGGCGCTGATTTGGTGCAAAAAGCCATCTCCAAAAAAGAGCGGATGCTGCGCAAAATCAAGGAGTTGCACGAAGTGAACCCGATGCTGGGGCACCGGGGCGTCCGGCTGGGATTGACCTTCCCGGAGATTTACAAAATGCAAATCCAGGCGATTTTGGAAGCCGCCGCCGAGTGCCAGGAGCAAGGCGTCGAGGTGCATCCTGAAATCATGGTTCCACAAGTTTGCACCGCCCGTGAGCTGGAGCATGTGAAAGTGTTTGTGGACGAGTTGCAGTACAAAATTGAGCGGGAGCGGAAGATGGTTTTGGACTTCAAATTCGGCTCCATGATTGAAGTCGTGCGGGCTTGCATGAGGGCGGACGAGTTGGCAAAAGTCGCCGAGTTTTTCTCCTTCGGAACGAATGACTTGACGCAAGCAACCTTCTCGTTCAGCCGGGAAGATGCCGAGAACAAATTCCTGCCGATGTACCAGCAAAAGGACGTTTTGCACGACAATCCGTTTGAAATTCTGGACATCAAAGGCGTTGGCAAGCTGGTGGAAATCACCGTGCAATGGGGTCGGCGCACTCGCCCGAACTTAAAAATTGGCATCTGCGGCGAACATGGTGGCAATCCGGAGAGCATTAAATTTTGCCACACTGCCGGGTTGGATTACGTTTCGTGCTCTGCGCCCCGCATTCCAATTGCGAGGTTGGCGGCTGCTCATGCGAAGTTGGGAGAGGGGAGCGGGAATGGGTAGAAATGTCATTTTTGAAAAAAACGGGAATGTTTCACGCAGAGACATTTTCCCGCAAAGAGCGCTAAGGAGCGGAGGACGCAAAGCCATACAAATCAACCCTTTGCGTCCTTTGCTCCTTTGCGTCCTTTGCGGGAAAACGCCTCTGCGAGAATGTGGCGTCTGAGGGAACCACCTGTCTGCAAGTCTGCAAGTCGCTTTGTCATTC
>CAZHLB010000852.1:0-3199 GCA_964533005.1 uncultured Saprospiraceae bacterium | reverse complement strand
GATATGGTATCTGCGGGTTTGAAAAAAACAACGCCTGCTTTTCGACGGTAATTATTTTATCGGCATATTGCATTTCAATATTTCCAATCACGAGCATTATTTTATAAAAATCCCGCCTTCTGTAAGGCAACGGATTGGCTTTGCCTGGCTCCGGCGGAACGTGAGGAAATACGTTGAAATGCCCGATTTCGTTTTTGATATTTTCGGGAATCCAGCCATATCGTTGTTTGTAGAATTCTTCTATTGATTCGATTTTGTCCATGATAAAAATATTTTCACCGCTCGACGTAATTCTTGCCAAAAGCATAATTCAAGCTCACATTCCAGTCAAAATCCTTGGTGGCGATGTCCGATTTAATCGCCTTATTTATCATCGTCGAAACGGAAAACGGAAATTCCTGCCGTGCCAGCGTCAGACTGGCTGCCGTGTAAAAGCCGCCCGTATCATCAATTCTCAGGTAATAAAACTGGGGATTCAGCCGCAGGTAAAACTGCTTCGAGAGCGGGATGCGGTTAAAATCGGGGCGCAGGGACAGAAAGAAATTTTTGCTGGAAACTTCAGGCTCGATGCCCGTCCCGAACAGGAAATACAGGCTCAACGAGATGTCTTTTTTCAACTGGTAAACGGGGATTAATTCAACCGCAGGGTAAAACCGCCTCGCTTTGACGATGTCCTTTTCGACCCCGTTTTCGATAACGGTGCCGCTTTTGAAATTGATGGCAGGCAGGTGCGTGCCCAACGTGAATTGGAATTTCTCCTTCCTCACCGCTTTGTACCGCCAGATAAAAATGAAAGACCAGGGCTTGAAATTTTTCAGCGAATACCAGAATTGCGGCTCGAAACTTAACCGCCCCTTCCCGCTAAAACTGAAACCAGTCATGAGGGCAGGCTTGCCCAGGGAAAAGGTCGGCACCAACGAGAACCCGTTGTTGGTGGCGCTGACGGAGCCTTTGAAGTTCAGGATTTGCTTCGTGCTGTCATTGATTTGACAGAATGAGAAGTTGGCAAGTAGCAAGAGGAAAAAAAGAAGTCCCGCCTTTTCAATGCCACATATTGAGTTCGGAAAAATCATCGGCTTCAATTTTTAAAATTCAAGCACAAAGGAACTTCACTCGCCAGCTTGTTTATAGCATTTTTCAAAGCAATGCTTACGAATTTCAAACAACCTATCAGTTGAAACTCATTAATGACTGATGTTACGCACATCATACGTCAATGGGAACAAGTATGATGTGCGTAACATTAGTTAATTACTTCCATTTGCTTTCACGAATCGTATCCGGCATTTTTGAACCTCCATTCTTTTTTATCGTTTTGAATTTTCATTTGAAATTGCTGCTAATGAAATTGTTATCCCTAAAAAAAATGCTTGGCTGGGTAGTGTTGCTGGCCTTGGTTTCCGGCTTTTTCGTGCCGCATGAACTTACCATGCCCGTCGAAGGGGCAAACGAGAAAAGCTATCACCCTAAATCATTTTGGTACTACCCCTGGGGCAAGTCGGTGACGCATAAAGGCGTGGATATTTTTGCCAAAGAAAAAACCCCGGTGCTTGCCGCAACCAAAGGTTTCGTGCTTTACACAGGCATTTTGAAAAAAGGTGGAAACGTAGTCGTCGTGCTGGGTCCCCGCTGGCGATTGCATTATTACGCTCATCTGCACGAGGTGAAAACCAGTTGGTTGAGTTGGGTGAAGGCAGGTGAAATCATCGGCAGCGTCGGCACTTCGGGCAACGCAAAAGGAAAGCCGCCTCACCTGCATTATGCCATCGCCACCCTCCTACCCTATCCTTGGCGGATAGACGGCGAGCGGCAGGGATGGAAAAAAATGTTCTACTTGAATCCCATCGAGTATATGAAGCCTACTCCCAAGAGCTGAGGGAAAGGGAGTAATGACATTTCTGACGCTTCTTTTACCACTCAACAATTTCAACAAGTTCAAGCCCGAATCCAATCATCCCAATCCGCCGGGTTGCGTTGGTTGTCAACAACCGGATTTTAGAAATGCCAAGGTCTCGCAGAATTTGAGCGCCGATGCCGTAGTCTCTTTGTTCCATGTCCCGGCGGCGGCCAATGGGCATATTTGGCACTTTTTCCCTCCGGTTTTTCAGGTGTTGGAGGCAAGAAACCAGGTTCGTGTCTTTGTCAAAATGGCGCATGATGACCAACACCCCTTTGCCCTGCTGCGCAATTTTTTCCAGAGAACGGTCAACCCGGTAGGCATCGTCGTCAAAAAGAACGCCGAGCAAATCATTGCCTTCCATCGAAGAATGTACCCGAACCAGTACCGGCTCGTCCGGCTGCCAAAGCCCTTTGATAACGGCGAGGTGCGTGTCGCCCGTCGGAATTTGAGTGTAGGCAATCACCTCGAATTCACCGAAACGGTTTTTCAGTGGCATGGTAAATTCCCGGCGGATGAGCCGCTCCGTTTTCATCCGGTATGCCACCAAGTCTTTGATAGTGATGATTTTAAGGTCGAACCGCCTGGCTATTTCCACCAATTCCGGCAGCCGAGCCATGCTGCCGTCTTCGTTCAAAATCTCCACCAAAACGCCCACCGGCGCAAAGCCAGCCATTCGAGCCAGGTCAATGGCAGCCTCGGTGTGCCCGGTGCGGCGGAGGACGCCGCCTGATTTTGCCCGAAGGGGAAAAATATGCCCCGGCTTGGCGAAGTCGGAAGGTTTTGTACCCGGATTGACCAGCGCACGAATGCCGGTCGCCCGGTCGTAGGCGGAAATGCCGGTGGTGCAGCCTTGCCCGATGAGGTCAATCGAAACAGTGAATGCGGTCTCGTGCAGCGAAGTATTTTCGGGAACCATCATGTTCAAGCCCAATTCTTCTGCCCGGCGCTCCTCGATGGGAGCGCAAATCAAGCCCCTGCCGTGTTTTGCCATGAAATTGATGATGTCAGGCGTTACACACTCAGCGGCGCAGATGAAGTCGCCTTCGTTTTCCCGGTCTTCGTCGTCCACGACAATGATGACTTTGCCGGAACGAATGTCGGCGACGGCTTCTTCGATGGTGTTGAGTTGAATGGAAAGGTCAGGTTTTTCAGTAGTCTTTCCGTTTGCGGAAGGTAAAGTGGCGATTTCCATTGATTGAGAATTGCTAATTGTTGACTGTTAAGTACTCAGACGTATTTAAACGATACTTTTTTTTTCAACACATAGTCACATAGTCCACATAGTTTTCTGATTATCAG
>CAZHLB010000851.1:0-3199 GCA_964533005.1 uncultured Saprospiraceae bacterium | reverse complement strand
CGGCTCAAAAACCACCTCCCTCCGAAGGCTATATTTTACTTGTTGATTATTCGCTCAAACTCCGTTTTGCCGGTGAACATGTCCCTGCCAATCAAATCCACGTGAAACACGCTGGGCCACGAACTGCGCTCGTCGGCATAGACCCAAATGTTCACCAACTGGCAATACTTCCCGTTGATGGTCATGGTGGCGACGGGCTTTCCTGCCGAGTTTTTTTCTAAGTGAATTTTCCTGCCGTCGTAGGCGGTCAGGGTGATGAGGTAGCCTTTGCCGGTGCTGTCTTTTTTGTGGTTGTAACCGAAGGCGAAAGTGCGTTGCAGCCAGTTCAACTCGCCCCGCACCGGTTTGCCGCTGCCGTAGCGAAGCCAGTAAACGTCAATAGGTTTCGACTTCACGAACTCACCGTTTGCCATGTTGAAATCATAGACTATGGTGTTTTTATTTTTATTCCGTTGAATGAAAAACAGCAGGTTGTCGGTCTTTGGCGTAGGAAAATCCGCAGGGCGGGGCATCAGCGTTGCAAGGGTGCTGCCGCCGTTTCCCTGGCTCCGGGCTGCCGGAGCGATGGTTGCCAAAACAAGCAAAAACAAGGTAAAACGAATCATGCCTTTTGAAATGATGAATGATGAATGATGAATGATGAATGATGAATGGTGGCGCATTCATCATTCACCATTCATCATTCATCATTTTCTTCCAGTTCTTTCCGGCTGTACATCAAGCGGTTGATGGCGGTGACGTTGGTCAAAACAGCCATCACGACGATGGGCAGCGTGAAGATGGAAATGGTTTCAAACAAGGGTATTGGCAGCCAGTCTTTCGTTATTTTAAAGTCGCTACCCATAGTAGCTGAAAAAATGCCGCAACAAATGGCGCTGACTCCGACGATGATGACCCGCTCCGGTCGCTGCATCAAACCCACGTCGGCGTGAGCGCCCAAACTTTCCGCCCTCGCCCGGATGTAACTCACCATGATGGAGCCAATCATCGCAACGAAAGCAAACAAAGAACTGAGGAAATAACTATGCGCTACCAGGTACCAGCAGATGCCGAGAAACATAATCATCTCGCTGTACCGGTCGAGCACGGAGTCGTACAACGCTCCGAATTTGGAGCTCATTTTACCGACCCTCGCCAGCCGCCCGTCAATCATGTCGAACAAGCCCGCAAACAAAATCACGACGCCTGCCCAAGCTATGATGGAGTGGTCGCTGCGTTGCCCCCGCTCCGCCCCCCAGATAAAAATGCCGGTGGCAATTGTATTCACCGCCAAGCCCAGGGTGGTGATGGTGTTGGGCTTCACGTTCCACCGCACCAGCAACCCAATCAGTGGGTTGATGACTTGATAGACGACGGGTTGACCATATTTTTTCAGGACGTTTTCACTCATCGTTTTGTGGCTGAGTTTGCTTTGATTGCAGGCATTTTGTGGTTTGCCAACTCAGAAAGTGCGGCAAAAGTAGGCAGAGATTTCTGGTTTTTAGGGTGATAAAAACCAACCGGGCGGTTGGTTTGGGTGTCCGGTTCAGCTTGAAAAGAGGGTAGAAATGTCATTTCTGCAAGAAATGACATTTCTCGCCCTGCTCAATTTTTCGCCTCCACTTCCAGCACCAGCGGCACGATAGTCCCCTCGCTCCGGGTCGCCGCAACGAAGCCAATCCGCTCGGCGGAATAAGTGATGTCCGACTGCGGAACGGCATATTTTCCAAGCGCCGCCAGCAGGTTTTGCATGAAATCGCCCTCTTTGCGGCAGAGCATTTCCGCCAGTTTTTTCACCGTCTGAATTTTCCTTTTTGAAAAAAGAACCACCAGCCTGTCCGTGCCAGGATGCGCCAATTTCAGCGCCTTTGTTTCACTTGGAATTGCCACCTGCGCCCCGCCCGCCAGCAGCAAGCCGCTCTCGTTTTGCCCGGCAAATTTTTCGTTCAAACCCTCCTGCCTGGGGTAGTGAAAATGCACCTCTCGACTGGCGTCCACGCTGAAAACGTAGAGGTATTCGTCATCTCGCAAGGTGGCGGCAAGCAGTTGGAAAAGCTGCCCGACTTGCCAATCCTTGTGTTGCAGGCGATAAATATTGCCCTGCAATTCCACCGGCGCATTTTCAAAAACAGGCTGCCCCGACTGGCTCCAGCCGGTCAGGTTGCGGAAGGTGAAATTGCCAGCCAATTCTACCAGCGGTTTTTCCTCGATAGCCGGGTTTGAAATTGGAAGGGTGGCAGGCTTGGCAGCGGCGGTGCTGTCAGTTTGCGATGCTACATTTCCGTCCTTTCCAGCCAAATGCAACAGGTAAGCGTACTTGCAGAAATCGCCAAAGTCCTTGTATTTCAACCAAATGTAACCACCGTCGCCCCAATTTTTTCCCCACGAATTGAACAGCCGGAACGCTTCCTTCCGGTCGTCGTAGCTCACCACCACGAGCGCATGACCACCCGCCGGAGCAGTATTTCCCAGGTGCGGATGCCAGAAATGCGCATTTTTCAACTCATAAAAATTCCGCAAAACAGACAAGCCAACGACCACCGGGCGACGGGCTGCGAGCGCCTGCCTCACCCGCTGCACCTTCACTTCCGGCGCCTCTTTCGAGCCGAACAAAGCCAAAAAATCTTCGATGGCAAAGCGCCGGGCATGGTCGAGCAGGCTGGTGTCGGGCAACCGCTCGCAGTCGTTCACGTCGAAATCAAATTGGCGGGCGAGGCAGTCGCCGTTTTCATTCAAAAACTGCAAAGCATCGCTGATGCGACTGCCTTTTTCGCAGTCGCCAGGCTTGATTTGGTTATACAAAAACAAGGCGGAATGGGCATTCCGGGTAATCACCGCCCGGTCGGTGCAGTTGTTGAGAATGGCTCGTTGGATGCTCATCGCACCGTAGCCCGTTGCCCAGCCGACGCAGGAAAAAATGTAGCCCTGGTGCCGCACTTCGGGGCAGTAGGGCGTGAGGTCAACGGCGGCGGGGAGGTCTGTTTTTGCTGCATTTTCGGGGGAGAGGCGGGGCAGGGTGTCGTAGGTTTCGTCTTCGAAAAGTAGCCCGGTGGCGAAGTCGGATGGCTGGGCGCTTGCGCAGAAAGCACCGAAAATCAAGAGCAAGAAAACGGCTGCATTTTTCATAAGGAAGGACACTTGACTGATTGATGATTACATGATTGTTGATTGTTGATGGAATGGCAGATGGTCGGGATGGGCGATGTCCAGCGACATCGCC
>CAZHLB010000850.1:0-3205 GCA_964533005.1 uncultured Saprospiraceae bacterium | reverse complement strand
TTGGACGGGTCTTTCCAAGATGACAAAAGCGACTTGAAGCGACTAAAGGGGCGGGATTAAAATGGCTTAATTATCATTCGTCACCTCCGTCCCTCGCCACGGTTCAGCCAGGTACGGGAAGCTCCCCTGAAATCCTGCGTCATTTTTCTCCACGCCGGTCGTGTACGTCAGCACGTCGAGCAAATCCTGCGTCACCGGATTGGCGCTGCCCGCAGTATAGTCGTCATACCACAAGCCAATCGCTGCCAGCACTACGCCCGACACGGCTTGCAATTCGATACGAGTCACGTCGTCTTCCAGCCGCCTACCGTTAGGAAAGCCGTCCATGTTGGGAATAAATTCGAGATTGGAATTGGTGTTGTACGGCGCAGCCGTCAAGCCCAGCACCGCTGCCTGCACCAAGCCAAGGGAGCTAAAATTGGCATCGTTGCGAGGCGTCGGCGGCGTTGCCATGTTCAGGCGGAGCATGTCGCCACCGTTGGGTAAGAAGTTGTGAATGAATGGTTTACCGGCGGCGAGCGGGTCGCCATTTTTGCCCGTTGCCAATTGATAAGGTCTCATGTTTGGAACGCCAGTATGAAAGGCGGGCCAAAGGTCAACCGCACGTGGCTTGCCGGCGGCTGGCAAAAGCAGCGTTCCGAAAATGGCATCGTCGAGCGCCGTGCCAGCCAATGCAGGATTCCCTTTCAGCACGAAAAGCCCATCCTTTCCGTTGCCAAAATCGAAGCCCTGCAAAGAATTTCGCTGAATGCGCAGCTTCGCAAATGAAGGCACCGCCCCGCCAAACTGGTCGTCATCCATGTACAAAGCAAGTTCCGGGTTGTAGAAAAACTCGTCCATGACGGTTTCCGTCAGCTCGTCGTAAGGCGTGATGCGGTTCCAAAAATCTTTGTAGCCCAGCGGAATCACCACCTCGTTGGTTAGCGGCATGCCCAAGCGGGAAACCTGCACCCAACTGCCATTTTCAATGGGTTCGGAGCCGTTGATGTTGAGGGTGCGCATGCTCAGGCGGCTGGCGCTTGCCCAGACGCCAATCACGTAATCCGGGTCGAGAATGTTCGCTGGCGAAGTGGCTGCGCCGGCTTTTAGCAAAGTTGAAATGGGAACCTGGATGGCAATCGCATGCACGTTATAGTGCCCCAAACCATCTTTCGGCTGCCCTTGCTGGCGAGGCAAATCTCCCAAATCGAACACTGCGCCGAGGTCAACAAAAAACGGGTCGTCCACTGGCCCGGCGAAGACTTTTTCGCCGGTCGAAGCGGTGGCGATGGCAGCCTGCATGAGCGCCCCGTAGCTCGTTGCGCCCAAACCTGCGCCTGATTCGATGGAGCGGGGACCAATGTTCGGCGCAGGCACGATGCCATTGCTGACAATGGTTTGCCAGGTAGCGCCGCCATCCAGCGTACGCTCAAGCGTGTAGGTGGTTTTGAGGTTTTGCTTGCCGAGGCGAATGTTGAAAAAAGTGGTCGGGTCTTCGTTGACCCGGTTGAAAGTGAAGCGGTACGTGATTTCGTCACCTGCCGAGCCAGCGTCATTGTCCACGTGGATTTCGTAGCGAATATTCTCGCCGAAGGTGTTGTAGTTCGGTCCGCCAAAAGGCAATTCCCCAGGCACGTAGCAAGCGATGAGCGTCACCGTGCTTGGGTTGTCGGGGCTGCGAAAAGCGTAGAGGTCAGTGTTGTCTGCCAGCGGGTCTTCCGCAATAAGCGGGGCTTCCCGGTGGCTCGACGACCAGGCAGGAATGGCTAAAAAAACAGCCAACGCTGCTGCCAGCAATCGTGCAACAAGCAAGCGAGGCGGTAAAAAAAATTGCTTCGTCATAACGTAAAATGTTTTGCAGGAGGACGGCAAGACCGGGCGCCGTGCTTGCAGAAGCTCCTGATTTACAAATGGTTTGGCTAAATTCGATGCAACGCAAATGCAAGCCGCTACCGCTCGTGACGAGACGAGGGATAGACAAGCCAAAGGCAGGTTTTCCAAAAAAAACAAACCTCCCTTCAACCGGCAAACTTGCCTTCAAGTAGAATCAATTTGTCGGAAGAGAAAACCAATCGGACGGGTGCAAACTGAATTTAGGAAGCGGTCACAAGTGTTTAGTTTGAATGGAGAGAAACCCTCAGCTCATTATTACGAGAAAGGAAGTGCGGCAGATTTCAAGCGGATAAATTTTTTCCGGATGCTTCTTCTTGCCGGTTGATGGCAAGGCTCGAATGGTCAAAAAGCTGACAGGTGATGTGCCTGATTTCGCTGGAAAAAATTTCTGAAAGAAATTTTTTCCAGCGAAA
Organism: uncultured Saprospiraceae bacterium; assembly: GCA_964533005.1. GTDB lineage: Bacteria > Bacteroidota > Bacteroidia > Chitinophagales > Saprospiraceae > UBA6168. Next base: position 920 of record CAZHLB010000850.1, on the reverse strand, counting down.
TCAGGCACACCACCTGTCAGCTTTGGGCTCGACTTTCGGAGAGAATTTTGGTCAAACAAAAAATTTCAAAACAATTTGGTTTTAAAAAACTTTTTGTTTTATCTTTGGACATCTTTCCTCCATCACAAAAACAGAATGGTCATGAACTCGGAATTCGCCGCCGCAACAAAATTCATTCGCTTTTTCAGGAACCATTGGTTCAAGCTGACCCTGGTCGCCTTTGCCTTGTACATTTTTTTCAAAAAGGAGCTGAGTTTCCAGGTGCGGATGCAAACACCCGAAAAGACCGAGCAAAAAACCTCCCGCAAACCGCCGGAAAAGTGGACGGAAAAGAGCGCCCCGCTCGCCGGAAATAGTGAAGCGCACCTCGACAAAATGGAAATGCCATTCATCGGCGGCAAACAAAATGAACCAGGTTCACCAGGCGAACTGGCTGCCATCGACGAGCAAACCAAGCAAGCCTACCTGCAACGTTTCGCCAAAGTTGCCGTGGCGGAACAGAAGAAATTCGGCATTCCTGCCTCCCTCATTCTTGCCGCAGCCTTGCACCAAAGTGCCGCCGGAAAACGAGACTTGACCCTGGAAGGGCATAGCCATTTTGCCTTGCCTTGCACGAAAGATTGGAATGGAAAACAGGCTGATTTTCAAGGCAAATGCTACCGTATCTATGGCAATGCCTGGGAGAGTTTTCGGGATTTCAGCAATTTCTGCACGACTTATTTTCCCAATCTGAAAGGCGGGAACCATGAAAAATGGGCGAAAGAATTGGGCAGGTCTGGCTTTTCCGGAGACGATGATTTTGCGGAAAACGTGGTGAAAATTATCGAAAGCTACAGGCTCAAAGAGCTTGACAACTTGTAATCAAAAGTCGTTTGTTTGAGGTCGTTCGAGATGGTTTGAAATGGCAGCGCCACTCTGGT
>CAZHLB010000849.1:0-3216 GCA_964533005.1 uncultured Saprospiraceae bacterium | reverse complement strand
CAGTTTGGCGGTCAGTTTTCCACCGCCAAACTGGAGTTTGGCGGCACGGTTTTAAATAAAAACGGCAGGCAACGAGACGTTGCCTGCCGTTTTTATTTGAGCCTCACCTTTCATTTTTTGACCACCAACGTGTTCGCAATCATGTCGTGCAAGCCTTGCCTCTTTTCGGTGAAAGCGACCATGATGTAGCCAATCAGCAAAATCAAACCGGAGATGAGTTTGGCAAAAAACCGCCCGGTTGCCCTGCCAAATGAAATCCGGTTGCCGTCCATGTCGGTGACTTTGATGCTGAGTGCCATTTTGCCCAACGTTCCTTGATTTTTGGACGACTCCATGTAGGCAAAATACAGCCAGCCAATGACGAGGGAGATGCCGTAAGCCATCCAAATTTTGGACATCATGGCTTGTGCTGCCGCCGGGTCAACTGCGCCATCTGGCGACATCATCGCAGCGGACATCGAGGAGCCGACCACCAGGAACGTCAAAATCCAGTTGACGATACTGAGCAAAATAGCATCAATGATGTAAGCGGCGACCCGCAGCCAAAATCCGGCATAAACTCTTGGTAAAGCAACAGAAGGACTGTCTAAGATTTGATTTTCCATGCGTTTCGTGATTTGGTGAAAAGATTGATTTATCGGCAACAAGGTATTGAAAATCAATACGTCAGACATTCATCCTACTGAGATTTTTTTCCACTATTCCAAGCGATACGGCACCCTTGCCACGATGCTCCTTCCCAATGTCACCTCGTCCGCATATTCCAACTCGCCGCCAAAGGCAACGCCCCTCGCAATCGTACTGACGCTCACATTCCTGTCTTTCAATTTCTTCGAAATATAAAACATCGTCGTGTCCCCCTCGATAGTCGGGCTGATGCCGAGAATGATTTCCTTGATTTCATCCTGGCTGACCCGGTGCAGCAGCGAGTCAATGGTCAATTCGCTGGGCCCCACCCCTTCGAGCGGATTTATCAAGCCACCGAGCACGTGGTACAAGCCTCGGAATTGCCCAGTGTCTTCGATTGCCATCACGTCCCGGATGCTTTCGACGACGCAAACCAACGACCTGTCCCGTCGCACGTCTGCACAGACGTTGCAAATCGGTTCGTCGCTGAGGTTGTGGCAAACGGAGCAGTGGCGGATGTTCCGGCGCAATTTCAGGATGGCTTGGGCAAAATTTTCGGTGATTTCCGGCTCCCGGTTGACGAGGTGCAAAGTGAGCCGGAGCGCCGTTTTCCTGCCGATGCCGGGCAGGCTGGCAAAGGCTTCGACGGCTTGTTCAATTAGTTTTGAAGAGAAATTCATTGGCGACAGTATCTCAAAGGCTTGATTGAAAAGTTGGACAAAAAGCTGACAGGTGGTGTGCCTGATTTTGAAGAGAAAATTTCTGAAAGAAATTTTCGGGATGTTTCATCAACACGCTTTCTTTTCAAACACATAGTCACATAGAAAACATAGCTTTCTGAGAATCAGCAAACTATGTTTTCTATGTGACTATGTGTTTGAAAAGAAAGCGTGTTGGTGAAACATCCCAAATTTTCTCCTCAAAATCAGGCACACCACCTGTCAGCTTTAAGCTCAAGTCATTCCATGAAGTTGACGGCGACACTTTAAAAAAGCGAATTTATTGCATTTTTGCGCCCTTGCCGTGCCAGCCTTTCCAGGTTGGAGGGCAGCGCAAAAGAACAACAAACAATGGCAGAAGTTATCCGAATGCCCCGCATGAGCGACACCATGACCGAGGGCAATATCATCGCCTGGCACAAAAAAGAAGGCGATAAAATCCAGCCCGGCGACCTGCTCGCTGAAATCGAAACCGACAAAGCGACCATGGATTTCGAGAGCCTCTGGGAAGGGCAACTCTTGCACATCGCCGTCAAGGAAGGCGCCGTGCCGGTGGAAGCCGTGATTGCCGTGATTGGAAAGCCCGGCGAAGATTGGAAATCCGCCGTCGGCGGCGCTTCTGCCAACGGCAAGCCGCAAGATTCTGCTGCGGAAAAACCTGCCGAAGCCGCTCAACCCAAAGCGGCAGCGCAACCTGCACCTGCCGCCGAACCTCAAAAAACGGCAACCGCCGAACCCGCTCCCGCCGTCGAATCTGCATCCGAACCTTCCGAAGAAAAACGAGTCAAAGCTTCCCCGCTCGCCAAAAGCATGGCAAAAGATGCTGGCATTGACATCGCCAAAGTGCAAGGTTCCGGCGACCATGGTCGCATCGTTCGCAAAGACGTCGAAGCATTTTTGGAAACGAAAGAAGCTGAACCAGCAGCCGCTCCCGATAGCTATCGGGACGCTGCCGAACCTAAAGCGCCAGCGCCCGCTCCTGCGCCCGCTGCTCCTGCATTTGTCTACCCCTGCGGCGAAGCTTTCGAGGACAAACCTTTGAGCCAAATGCGCAAAACCATCGCCCGCCGCCTGGGCGAGAGCAAATTTTCAGCGCCGCATTTTTACCTGACCATGGAAATCAACATGGACAATGCCGTCGCCGCCCGCCAGCGCATCAACGAATTGGCAGCGCCGGTGAAGATTTCCTTCAACGACATCGTGGTGAAGGCGGTGGCAGTGGCATTGCGGCAGCATCCGGCGGTTAATTCTGCCTGGCTTGGCGACAAAATCAGGACGAATCAGCACATCCACATCGGCGTGGCGGTGGCGGTGGACGAGGGTTTGCTCGTGCCGGTGATTCGCCATGCAGACATAAAATCTTTGACACAAATCAATCAGGAGACCAAGTTTTATGCGGAAAAGGCTCGCAGCCGCAAGCTTCAGCCGGAAGAAATGACCGGCAGCACGTTCAGCGTTTCCAACCTGGGGATGTTTGATATTGATGAATTCACTGCCATCATCAACCCGCCGGAGGCTTGCATTTTAGCCGTCGGCTCAATTTCGCAGAAGCCCATCGTGAAAGATGGTCAAATTGTGATTGGGAACATGATGAAAGTGACCCTCTCCTGCGACCACCGGGCGGTGGATGGAGCGACGGGGTCGAAGTTCCTGCAAACTTTGAAGGGGATTTTGGAGGAGCCGCTGCTGTTGTTGGTTTAGCCTTGAATTCAACATCGGCAGGGTTTTGAACCCTGTTGGTTACCCACAGAATAGGTACTTGAAAATCAGCCGGTTAAATAGCCCCGGAGGGGCGGCGATGTTTGTAGCAATGCCGCAACCCCACCTTTCAGCCCCAGCGGGGCGGCGATTTTGCTACAAATCCTGCAAA
>CAZHLB010000848.1:0-3218 GCA_964533005.1 uncultured Saprospiraceae bacterium | reverse complement strand
ACTTGCAGACGTGCCTAACGACTTATGATACAGCCTCAAAACCACACACCTCTCTCTTTATGTTTTTTTGCCTTCCGCCCAACAGATGGTGTACCACAAAGCCGCATCCGGCAACTTGCTCCAATCCCAAATACTTTCGATGCCCAGGTCGAAAGTGCGTTCATCCAGCAGTTTTTCCCTGACAATCAAATCTTTAGCGCCAGCCAGAATGCCGACCAGGTTGGCGGCGTAGGCAGGAAAAGTCGAATTCCCGGCGCAGTCGCCAAAAAAAACGGCGCTGTTGCGAATGTCCCTTGCACCCGCCCGGTGCAGCAGCGAAACGAGGTGCAAACCGATGAAAGGGTCGTTGCCGAGGCGGTCGTAGGAGCGCATGTAAGCTTGCCAAAGTGCGTGAAAACCAAGGGGTTCCGGCACACACCGAAAGGTCACGTGGTCGTCGTCGGCAAGCACAACCCGACCGCCGGGGCGCACGGCTTTGAACATTTGGTTGACCACTGCTTGCGGGTCGGGCACGTGTTCCAGCAAAAAGCGAGTGTGCACCAGGTCAAAAGTTTCCAATTCATCAGCCGCCAGGGGCAGCGCCGTTGCATCGCCTTGCCTGAAATCCACCAGATTTTCCTCGCCTGCTTCGGCAGCTTGCCGTTTTGCTTCCGCCAACTGCCGCTCGTCCCGCTCGAACCCAATGATGTTGCCGGGATTTTTCAAATCCAGCATTCGCCTCGCCATCGTTCTGCTGAATTGCCCCAAGCCGCTGCCCACGTCGAGGATGCGCTCGCCGCCTTGCAGGTTGAGTTCCCGCAGGCAACGCTCGTTGAGCAGGTCGTTGAGTTTGGAAAGGCGGCGCTGCTCGTCGGGGTCGGCGCCGTGGATGTAGGTTGAAGTTGAGACTTGCGACATTGTAAAAATTGAATTGTGGAAAATTTTATTCCAGGCTTTTAGAAAATTCCTCCAAACAAATTCTGCCATTCCATAGCTTCGCCGAAGCAAACAACATTTTTTTTCACTTAAACAAAACGTCATGAGTACAAACCGTATTCTCGTCGCCGCCCTGGTCGGCGGCATCGCCAACTTCGCCCTCGGCTTCCTGGTCTGGGGAATGTTACTTGCCAAGTTTATGGCTGACAATGCAGGTACTGCAACCGGCGTGATGAAAGAACAACCGGTGATGTGGGCGCTCATCGTCGGCAGCCTTGCTGGCGGCTTGCTACTCGCCTACATTTTCGGTCGCTGGGCGAACATCACCAATCCGGTCACCGGCGCAAAAGCTGGCGCTGTCATTGCCGCTTTGATTGCTTTGGCTTGGGATTTCACCATGCTCGGCGTCGCCAACATCAACACATTGACCGGCGCTATCGTGGACATTCTTGCCAATGCAGTGGTGGGCGCCATCATCGGGGCAGTGGTTGCCTGGATGCTGGGCAGGGGCGCAAAAGCTTGAAACGCTATGCCTACCCCTTGGAGGCTGTTTCGATGAAATAGCCTCCATTTTTTCCCTCTCTGCGAAAGAGTTCGAGCCGAAAGCTGACAGGTGGAATTCCGATGCAGGTGAGAAAATTTCTTTCAGAAATTTTCTCACCTGCATCGGAATTCCACCTGTCAGCTTTTTGCCAACCCTTCATCAAAATAGTCGAAAGCTCTCTTCAACCGCTTCAAAGTCTTTTCCTTTCCCAACACTTCCATCATGTCAAAAACAGCGGGCCCCTGCATCGTGCCAGCCAAAGCAATTCGCAGCAGCGGCAAAACGTCGCCCATTTTCAGGTTTTTTTCAGCGATGAAATTTTTCGCCGCAGGCTCCAGATTGGCGGCGATGAACGGCTCGGTTTGCTTCACCAAATCAGCCAGCGCCTCGAAGCTCGCCCTGCTCTCCGCCTTCCACCGCTTCGCAATATTCTGATTGTCAAAAGTTTTCACCTCCTCGAAAAAGTAGTAGCCGTTGTTCCAGAAATCCGGCAGCACTTCCACCCGGTCTTTCATCAGGTTGCAAACGGTGGCGAGATACTCGTCCGAAGGCGTGTGCCCCTGCACCTCGATAATAGGTCGCACATGCGCCGCCAACTGCTCGCCGGTGCTGGCATGGATGTACTGTTTGTTGAACCACTTCGCCCGGTCGTAGTCGAAACGAGCGCCGCCCAGGTGGATTTTTTCGATGGAAAATGCCTGGGCAAGTTCGTCGAGGCTGAAAATTTCCTGCTCCGTGCCTGGGTTCCAGCCAAGAAATGCGAGGAAATTCAGGACGGCGGCAGGTAAGAAGCCAACCTCCCGGAAGCCGTCGAAGCTTTCCTCCGGCGTCTCGCCTTTCCAGCCGAGCGGGAAAACCGGCATCCCGAAACGAGCGCCATCCCGCTTGCTGAGTTTGCCCTTGCCGTCCGGCTTTAAAATCAAAGGCAGGTGGGCAAACTGCGGCATCGTTTCTTCCCAACCGAAGGCACGGTAAAGCAGCACGTGATGGCCGGTGCTTGGCAGCCATTCTTCGCCCCGGATGACGTGGGTGATTTCCATCAGGTGGTCGTCCACGATGTTTGCGAGGTGGTAGGTGGGCATGCCGTCGCCTTTCAAAAGCACCTTGTCGTCCAGCTCGTTGGTCTGGAAAGCGACTTCGCCACGGACGAGGTCGGTGAATGCAACCGTCTCGTTTTCAGGCACTTTCAGGCGAATGACGTAATGTTCGCCGTCGGCAAGTCTGCGCTCGACTTCTTCCGCAGCCATCGCCAGGCTGTTTCGCATGGTGAGGCGATTGAGGCAGTCGTATTTGAAATTGGGGTTGCCTTTTGCTTCCTCCTCTTTGCGCCGCTCCTCCAGTTCTTCCGGCGTGTCGAAGGCAAAATAAGCGCCGCCCCGCTCGACTAATTCACGGGCATATTTTTGATAAATCGCCTTGCGCTCCGATTGCCGGTACGGCGCAAAACCGCCGTCGCCGAAACCAACGCCTTCGTCCGCCGTCAGCCCCAGCCACCGCAAGGACTCAATAATGTACTCCTCCGCCCCCGGCACGTAGCGCCCCAAGTCGGTGTCTTCGATGCGCAGGAGGAAGGTGCCGCCGTGTTTTTTGGCGAATAAATAATTGTACAAAGCCGTGCGGACACCGCCGATGTGCAGCGCCCCGGTAGGGCTTGGGGCAAAACGTACCCGGATGTTTTTCATGGCTAAAGGCAAGAGCAGCAGCAGTTTTCCCGACAGCCTTTTTCGAGCGGCGGGGTTTTGAGACCCCGCACCACGAG
>CAZHLB010000847.1:0-3236 GCA_964533005.1 uncultured Saprospiraceae bacterium | reverse complement strand
ACCACAAATCCAACAACTATCTCGCCTCGGTTTTTTTTGGCAAAAAAGAGCAGGCGGGCGTGGCTTTCCTCGACATTTCCACCGGTGAATTTTTGGTTTCCGAAGGCGACCTCGCCTACCTTGACAAGCTGCTGCAAAGTTTCAACCCGTCGGAAGTCATCTTTTGCAAAGGCAGGGTCAAGGATTTCGAGCGGCTGTTCGGCGACCATTTTTACACGTACCCGGTGGACGATTGGGTTTTTACGACTGACTACGCCGTGGAAAAACTCACCGGGCATTTCGAGGTCGCTTCGCTGAAAGGTTTTGGCATCGAAGACCTCGAACTGGCGAAGGTGGCGGCAGGTGCGGCGCTGCACTATCTGGCTTCCACGGAAAACAAAAATCTCCGCCACATCACCTCCATCAGCCGCCTGCATCAAGACCGCTACGTCTGGCTCGACCGCTTCACCATTCGCAATTTGGAACTGCTGCATTCGCCGCACGAATCGGGCACGCCGCTCATTTCCGTTCTCGACCGGACGGTTTCGCCGATGGGCGCAAGGCTGTTGAAAAAATGGCTGGCGCTGCCGCTCACCTCGCTCAAGGAAATCGAAGGCAGGCTCGACATGGTTGATTTTTTCCTGAAAAATCAGGCGCTGGCGGAAGAAGCTACTGCCTACGTGCGGCAAATGGGCGACCTGGAACGGCTGATTTCACGTGCGCCTTTGGGAAAAATCACCCCTCGTGAAGTGGTGCAATTGCGCAAGGCGCTGGCAGCCGTCGAGCCGCTGAAAATCTTGCTGGCAAGCTCCGGCAACCTGTTTTTGGAGAAGCTGGCGGACGGCTTGAACCCTTGCAAATTCCTGCAAAATGAAATCAGGCGGCAGTTGGTGGACGAGCCGCCCGCCCTGATTTCAAAGGGCGGCGCCATCGCCGACGGCTGCCACGATGAATTGGACGACCTGCGCTCGACGGTGAAAAACAGCCAGTCGCTTCTGCTCGAAATCCAGCGAACGGAGGCGGAACGCACCGGCATTGACAACCTGAAAATCGGCTTCAACAACGTCTTCGGCTACTTCCTCGAAGTCACCAACAAGCACAAAGACAAAGGTCTCGTGCCTGAAAATTGGGTGCGAAAACAGACCCTCTCCAACTGCGAGCGGTACATCACGGACGAACTTAAAAAGCTGGAAACCAAAATCTTAGGCGCTGAGGAGCGCATTTTGGAAATAGAGGAGCAGGTCTTCACGCAACTGGTGCAAAGCCTGAACGAGTTCGTGCAGCCGGTGCAGCACAATGCCGTTTTGGTCGCCAAAATGGATTGCCTGCTTTCCTTCGCAAAAATCGCCGAGAAGAACCGCTATACCCGCCCGACGCTCGACAACAGCCTCGTGATTGACATCAAAAACGGCAGGCACCCGGTCATCGAACAGCTTTTGCCGCCAGGCGAAAACTACGTCCCCAACGATGTCTATCTCGACACCGAGGAGCAGCAAATCATCGTCATCACGGGCCCCAATATGTCAGGAAAATCAGCCCTTTTGCGGCAAACGGCGCTGATTTGTTTGATGGCGCAGATGGGCAGTTTCGTGCCTGCACAAAGCGCCCGGCTGGGTTTGGTGGACAAAGTTTTCACCCGGGTCGGCGCATCCGACAACCTGAGCGGCGGCGAAAGCACCTTCATGGTCGAGATGAACGAAACCGCCAGCATTCTCAACAACCTGAGCGAACGCAGCCTGATTTTGCTGGACGAAATAGGCAGGGGAACCAGCACTTTCGACGGCATTTCCATCGCCTGGTCTATCGCTGAATTTTTGCACGACTGCGCTGTTTCCGGCGGTTCTTTTCGCCCGAAAACTTTGTTTGCCACGCATTACCACGAGCTGAACGAGCTGGCGAACAAGTTTTCCCGCATCAAAAATTACAACGTCGCCGTGCGAGAGACGGGGCAAAAAGTGATTTTCCTGCGCAAGCTCGTGCCCGGCGGCAGCGAGCATAGTTTCGGGATTCACGTGGCGAAAATGGCGGGGATGCCTCGCCGCATTTTGGACAGAGCCAATGAAGTGCTTGCGCAACTCGAAGCCCAGCACATTGCTGCGCCGGAAGCCAAAACCAATGGAACCGTTGGCTTGAAAGCGAAAAAAGCCGCCACCGTTGATATCGCCCCGCCGCCTTATCAATTGAGCATTTTCGAGACGCACGACCCGAAAATCGGGCGCATCAAGGAGCTTTTGCAGGAGATGGATTTGAATGGAATGTCGCCTATCGAGTGCTTGCTGAAATTGAATGAATTGAAGAAACTGGCGGAAGAGGCGTAAGCCCAGAAATGTCATTTCTTCCAGAAATGACATTTCTCGCCCCTGACAAACCTCATCCCACCTTCCTGACGAACCTCACTTTTCCCACCTGCATAGCGGCTAAATTTGTTGTGCATCACGCTGAGAATCAGTTAGACGTGTTTCCCGCAAAGGGCGCAAAGGAGCGAAGTACGCTAAGTCATACTTTGCGCCCTTCGCTCCTTTGCGCCCTTTGCGGGAAACACGTCCAACAATTCCCAGCGAGCACTTCACCACAAAAATTTCAGCCATGACACTTCAATCGGAATTGCTGGAAATCGGCAAAAGCAAGCTGACCCAGATGAAAACCTTGCTCGACGAAATGGAAGTCCAGTTCGTCCTCGGCAAGGCGGAAGCGAAGGAGGTTTTGGAAAGGGAGCGCAAGAACTTCGTCAAATACGTCGGCGAACAAAAAGACCAATTCAGGATGGCAAACGAAAAAACCGAGTCGCACCGGAACAGCCTTCGGGAAAAGCTGGAAGCATTGGAAGCTCAACTTTCCAAAGGCTTTTCCTCGAACAAAAAGCTGTTCGAGCCTGCGAAAAAAGCGACGCTCCACGCCATTTACGAACTGGAATCTACGGCAAAAGCAGCAACCGGCGAAGTCGGAATCGGCTTGCAAGCCCGCCTGGGTTTGTTCAAAAATAAACTCGACGATTACCGGGTGAAACTGGCGCTGCTGGAATTTGAAAATGCGGCAGACCTCGTTGCCCCGCAGGAGGATTTAAAAACCGCCGTCGCCGATTTGCTGGAAGCTTTGAAAAAAGAGGCGAGTACCGGCGAGAAAATTGACGTGTTCGCCCACGAAATGTCTGCCTCTTTTGACCACATGAAAAAGGCGTTTTCGGAGTTGCTGTCGTAACTTGAACATGAGTCACCCCGAATTTTCTAACCTGTTGTTTTCATGCCGTGAGTGCCGTC
>CAZHLB010000846.1:0-3239 GCA_964533005.1 uncultured Saprospiraceae bacterium | reverse complement strand
TTCCAGCGCGCCGAGCAGGTGGAGGAGCGTGCTCTTCCCCGCCCCGCTGGTGCCGACGATCGCGACGACTTCCCCGCGGTGCAGGCCGAGGTCCACGTGGTTCAGGACTTCGACCAGGGAACCGTCACCGCTCCGGTAGGTCTTCCGGACCCCACGGGCTTCCAGGATCGCGTTCATTCCCAGCGAATCGCGTCAATCGGCGCGAGGCCCGCGGCCTGACGCGCCGGATACAGGGTCGCGAGAATCGCCACGGCGATGCTGGCCAACACGATCACCACGAAGTCGCGAGGATCCACCTGAATGGGCAGGTGGTCGACGAAATATACGCTGGGATCGATACGGATGAGGTGGCGCTGTTCGATCAGCCGGGCCAGCGCCAACCCGATGCCCGAGCCGCCTTTTTCTACAGGTGCAACTTGCTCGTAGCGTTCAAAAATGCGTTGGAGTTTTTCTTGCGGCACGTATTCGAGAAAGTTGCAGACGGAAATGCGGACACAGGGCTTGTTGTCTTTTTCCAAAAAATTGAGGTCGAGGCAAACCCATCCGTTCTCGGAGGAAAATTTTAGCCCGTTGCTAACTAAGTTGGTGACGATGGTGTCTAATTTTTCAAAATCAAACTCTGCCCAACACGACTGCAATTCGGTGAAAACGTAAAGCTGCACGTGCTTTTCCGCTGCCTGCAAATCGAAACGGTTGACCATTCGGCGCACTTCCTGCGGCAGGTCGGCGACCTGGGTTTGGATGTGCATCGCCTTGTCTTCCAGCTTTTTCCACTTCAAAAGGTCGTTGAAATAATAGTGCAACTCTCTTGCGTTGCGAAGTGCCGTCTCGACGAGCGGGCCTGGTTGGGTTTTCATCAATTGCGTCAGCGGCGTAATCACAAGGGTCAGGAAGGTGCGCAGCTCGTGGGTGAGGTTGGTGTAAAGTTGTTCCCGAAAAATCGAGACCTCTCTGTCTTTGCTGGCGAGGAGTTGCATGGTTTCAGCCTGAAGGTGTTCTTCCCTCGCTTTCCGGCGGGTGCGATAGACCCAAAAACCCGTAAACATGAGCACCACCACCAGCAAAATCAAAGTTCCAAACCAGATGAGCCGATGCCTCAAGGCTCTCAGTTCGGCATCCCGTGCGGCTTTTTCGGATTCGGCTACCTGGAAGCGGGTTTGCAATTCCGCCAATTTTTCATCCTGCACTTTGACAGCCAGCGAGTCGGCGGCGGCTTTGTGTTTTTTAAACCAATGCAAGGCTTCGTCGGAGTCTCCAGCTTCCTCGTACACCTCCGACAAAGCCATGTACAGGTTCATTTCGAGGTCGGGCGAGTTTGAACCCGGCAGGTATTCGAGCGCCTTTCGATAGTGCTGGATGCCTTCTGCCTGCCTGCCCAGTTCGAGGGAAGCCCTGCCTTTTCCAGCCAGAACGAAAGCCATTTGATGCGGCGCTTTTTCAGGGCACTCCTTCAAAAGCCAGGTGAACAGGCTGTCGGCAGCGGTGAATTTTCCGGTCTCGTTGTAAATCGCCGCCACCTGGGTTTGGGCAGAAAGATGAAGCCCTTCCAGTCCGAGTTCTTTAAAAATTAAGGCGCTTTCCAAATAAAAAGGCAGCGCTCCATTCCAATCTTTTTGCTCCGCCAACACACCTGCCAGGGAATATTGAGCGACGGCGTGGTTGCGCCGGTCTTTGCTGTTTTTGAGATGGTCGGCGGCGAAGCGGTAGTTTTCGATGGCTTCTCCCAGCTTTTTTTGAAGATAAAAGATATGACCCAGGATGATGTGCGCCCTGCCGAGCATGGCGTCGCCGTCGGGGTGACCGAGCGAAATTTGGCGGTTCGCCAATTCGACACACTCGCTGGAATAGCGGTGGGCTTCCTCGAATTGCTGGCTGAAAAAGTAGGCATTGCTCAGGTCAATTTTGAATTGATATTCCCAGCGAAACCGGGTGGTGTCGCTCATGTTGACAGCATCTAAGTAATTGATTCCGGCGTTGGCGAGAGCGATTCCTTTTTCTGCCGTGCGCCCGTCCCGGCAGAGCGGGTAGCTGAGTTTTTTCAGCAAATCCAGGCGCTCCAAGCCGGTTGTTTTTGGCAGAAGAGCTTCCAGGCTGTCGGTCGGTGCGTTTTGACCAAACAGAAAATGGGTAAGAAGAATGGACAAGGATAAAGCAAGAAGATACCTCATGGGTGATTCCAACAGGTGGAACGACGGGCAATTTTTCGCCCCGGCAAGACGGGTGGTTTTTCCTGAAAAATCATTGCCGCCAAGCCGTTTGTCGTTGGTTGAGTCTGTTTGTTCATACCGGCTTTTATGGACTTGGGAAATAATGTGTGGTCAAAAGTAAGGCGGGTACTCAAACTTCCAAACTCTGGCGATTGGCGGAAGAAAAGACCTGTTAGCACTTGAAGTGCTAACAGGTCTGATAATCAGTGGAAATCACAACGCCGAATTTTTTCAATTCCAACGCCAACTGTTCCGCCGACTGGAAATGGATGGTGTGAAAACCCACCGCTTTCGCCCCTTCAATGTTGCGAACAACGTCGTCAATGAACACCGCCCGCTCCGGTTGCACCTGGTATCGTTCGGTGAGAATGCGGTAAAATTCAGGGAATGGCTTGCGAGTTTTTTCCGTCCCGCTGACCACGATGCCGTCGAACCAATGCAGAAAATCGAATGTCTCCAACGCCACCGGGAAGGTTTCCGCCGACCAGTTTGTCAATGCGTACAGGCGATGCGATTTGGCGTTTTTCAGCTTGCGCAAAATGTTAACCGTGTTGTCAATTGCCCCGCCGAGCATGTCCCGCCAGCGACCGTAGTACATGCGGATTTCATGTTCCCAATCGGGGTGCTTTGCCACAAGTTCCTCGGTGGCTTCCGCCAGGGAGCGCCCGGCGTCTTGTTTTTCGTTCCAATCGGGGGTGCAGATGGTTTCGAAAAAATGCTCCATTTGCGCTTCGGAGTCGAAGACCTGGCGATAAACGTGGCGTGGATTCCAGTCAATGAGGACGCCTCCGAGGTCGAAAATGATGGTGTCGAGATGCATGGTTTTGAAAGAAAAGGCTGGTGAAAAAAGAGGCGCAAAGGAAAAAAGTCGAAGCAGAGCGATGACAATCTGGAGGAAAAAATTCCGGGGTGTTTCAGGAAGGTCAAAAAGTAGTTGACACTTTTTCGGAATCGAGCCCAAAGCTGACAGGTGGTTTTTGGATGTTGCCGTTGAAAAATTTTCAATTTTTCAACTGCAACATCCAAAAACCA
>CAZHLB010000845.1:0-3240 GCA_964533005.1 uncultured Saprospiraceae bacterium | reverse complement strand
CGGCACAAAAAGTGTAAACTACTTTTTACCTGCCGTGAAACATCCCAATTTTTTTCAGATGTCATTTCTGACGCATCATCCAAAGGACAAAGGCTTCGACGACGTCTTCAAAAAAATCTTTTGCGGGTGAAACCACGCAAGCAGCAGGCGAAACCTGGATGGCAGCATGGCTGAGAATAGTGGTGTCTTCGAGGTCGGAAGGAAGGGACGGAAAATGGGTTTCCATGATTTTTCAATTTGAATAGTGAAAAGAGGAAGGAGTCAAAAACGGGAGCTTATTCAAGCTCTCGTTTTGAATATGCCGCCGGGATGGAAATGTCAACGAAGGTGAAAACCTGATTTGACAAATTTTGAAAATTTGTCAATCTGCTCAAAGCAAAATGATTTTCACCACTTGCGATTCCTCGCCCGCTGCCAGCTGGCACCAATAAGTTCCCGGCGGCAAGCCGCTGGCATCGAATGAAATTTCATGCTCGCCTGCCTCGAAATTTCCGTTTGCCAATGTTGCCGCCACCTGCCCCGAAGTGGAGCGTAGCTCTAGCCTCACGGTTTGATTTTCCGGCAAACTGAAAACTATCCTGAACGAGCCATGCGAAGGGTTGGGGAAAACTTGCAGGGAGCAGGCGCTTGGTTCATTTGCCGCAGGTTCGGGAGTGAGCCTTTCGTGGCTTGCATTTTCCTGCAAGGAAACACCATTGCCCGACAACACGGTGAGCATGTCAACCGGCACGGTTGGCGGGACAGGCGGGAAAACGGGTTTGGGTTTTTGCATGACCAGCAACTTTTTGGTCAAGCCACCCGCTGCGGAAAGCTCGATGACGCCGAAGCGAAAATTGAAGAGCGGATTTGCCTCGATGGTCAGCGTCAGGGTATCGCTCCCAACACTGTTGACTGGGTTGATGCTAATCCAGATGGGCTTTTGCGTCATAGACCAGGCGGAGTTCGAGGCGACAGCAATTTTGCGGATGTTGGCGGCAGCAGAACAAATGAAAGTGTCGGGTTCGGCTGCCAGGAAAAGCGGCTGTGCTGCTTGAGTCACCAGCAATGTTTTTGAAAGCCCGCTCGCCTCGACCAGAAGCGTCGCTTGGCGCGGTAGCGAAGCGGGATTGGGAAGGCAACTCAACACGACGGTGTCGTTTCCGATACCTGCTTGCGTTGCAACCGACACCCACTCGCCGCCGGGTTCCACGTTCACTTCCCAGGGCTGGTTGGTTGAAACGCCAAATGCCAGGTTGCCGCCGCCCGGTGGCGCAGCGAGCGTAGGTGGAGCAATTTCCAAATACGCATCCGCAGGCGGCGGCAGCACCACCACGGTCGTGCTGGCAGTTTGCCCTTGCCAGGCGGCGGTGGCTTGGGCGGTTCCTGCCGACAAGCCCTTTAAAATGCCCGGTGCTGTGAATTGGAGAAGCGAGCTGTCTGACACTTCAAAGACAAGCCCCGGCACCAGCGTTGCCAAGCCTGACATTCCATTGCTAAAATGCGCCGACACGGCAACCGAAGCCGTGCCGCCCATCGGCACGAACACAGTATCGGGTTGCATCGAAAGGCTATCTAAACTGGCATCCGGCAGCACAATGAGGTGAATAGAGTCCATGCCGACGTATTCGCCGCCGCTGCCCGGTGCGTCTGAGTCCGGGTTGTTGTCAGGGGTGAAACCAAAGGCGTCCAGGTTGAGCACGCCGAGATAATCGTCCGGGATATGGATGGTAAAATCGGCGGATTGCCCTATCGAAACTTCCGCGTAAGGGTCTGTGCCGGAGCCGCCCATGGTGAACAGGTGCTTGCCGACTTCCGGGCTTCCAAACAATGAGACATCCACCAAGCCGCCGGGAGTGACTATCGAGCCGGAAGGCGGGGAGATGAATTTCACCGAGCCGGGCACGGCGATGCCGGATTGGAAAACATAGTTGTAAAATAACAGCGGCGGAGAGAAGAAGCCGAAGGTGCTAAATTCATCTTCGGGATGAGCATTCAGCAACTCCTCCACTCGATTGATAAGCTGCGAGTTGGCGGTGGAGCCGACGTGCCATTGGTTTTGAATCTGCGACCATTTGGGACAGTTGCCTCGTTGGCTGGCTTGTGCCACGACCACATCGTGTGCATCCTGGTACAAGTTGTTGGTGAGAAATTCATCCAATTCTTCGCCTTGGGTCAAGCCGAGAAAGTTGGCGACTATGCCACCGAACCATTCTGCCCATCCACCAAAAGCTTGTTCGATGGAACTGGTCGTGATGATGGCGTGGCTGGGCACGTTGTTGCCAAAGCCATAGTTCAGCCCGCCGTTTCCCCAATAAGCGTCGCTGTTCACCTGCAAATCTTCCACTGCGCCATTGTAGGGGTTCTTGTCCATTCTGAGAAAATGATCTGCCAGGAACGGAAAATTTTCCAACAATTCTTGAATCAGGTTGGCACCCTGGCTACCGGAATGAGGCGTGTTGCAAGTGACGAAGCGGACGATGTCGTTTTGGAAAGCGTTGCTTTGGATAAAAATTCTGGAGACCAGCCCGCCCATGCTATGACCTACCAGGTTCACCCGCCCAACGGAGTAGCCTTTACCGGCAACGTTTTGGATAGCAACCCGAATCGCCTCGAAGGCTTCGCCGCTGTTTGCGGCAAAATGCACGTCGTTCGGGTAGGAGTGGGCGTAGGTCAGGTCGTTGTTCCAAAGCTTGCCCGCCAGCTCAAACTTCATTTCGCCAAAAGTATCGGCACCGTTTGCCCACAGCCCGTGCATCATGACCACCGGCGCCCGGTAGAGTTGAAAAGGCAGGGTAGCCACTACGCTGCTGGTCAGGGTAGAGACCACTTCAAAATGATATTCCTTAAAAGTTGCATTGGAAGGCGAGCCGCCCGCTTCGTAAACACCGTCGGGATGGGCGTATGAATATTCAATTTTTTCATCGTCGGCGCTGAGAAGCATCAGCTTGCCAAACACCGCCGGGTTTTGCCCGTCGGGGTCTTGCCGCAGGCGCAGTTGGTATTCGTCGGGCAGGCTAAATTCACTCAATTCCAGCTTGGAAACCTCGGAGGAGCCGTCTGCGCAAATCTTGACGAAGGGCACATTGCATTGGTTTTCAGGCGTTTTGGACAGGGGGCGCCAATCCGAATCGAACCTGTTTTTGGTGAAAAAAGTAAGCTTCGGGCAGCCCGACACCGTGATTTTTTCCACGTCCCAAAGTTTGGTGGCGTTGTTGCCCTGGTTCACGTCGGCTATGTCGAGTATCACACCGAGGTAATAGT
>CAZHLB010000844.1:2967-3245 GCA_964533005.1 uncultured Saprospiraceae bacterium | reverse complement strand
GCTGTCGAAGCTGGCTTCGAGGTAGGCTTGGGCGTGAAGCTGGGCGAGGATTTGGGTTAATTCGTTGAAAACGAGGACGGTGTCGGGGAAAGTGGTTTTGAATTTTACCTGTTTTTTTAGGAAGGAGGAGTCTTTGTCGAGGGGGAAAATTTGAAGTTGAAAGACAGGTTGCGCCTGCGCTTTTGCCAAAAACAGGCAAATCAGAAATAGAGAGAGGTGGGGGGTTTTGGTTGTTTTTTTTTATAATAATTTTTTAAAAAAAAAAAAAAAAAAAAGAG
>CAZHLB010000844.1:0-2957 GCA_964533005.1 uncultured Saprospiraceae bacterium | reverse complement strand
GTTTTGGAGAAAAATTTTGAAAAAATTTTTCTCCAAAACTCACCTCTCTCTTTGTCCATTTGTCTTTTCGGAATTGGCATTCTTGAGAAACGCCGGAAGTCGCTTTTCGGTGTAAAATTCAATCCTCGAAAATCTTATCCAGGTCGAGCTTGAAACCTTCGAGGACTTTGCTTTCTACCTCACCAGTTTCTTGGGCATACTGCACCAATTTGAAGCGCTGGTCAACGAAAGCGTAAATTTCAACGGCTTTGCTTTTTGGCTCGACGAGCCAATATTCACGGACGCCGTACTTTTCGTAGATGTCCTTTTTGTCGCCTTTGTCGTAGATGGCAGTGCCAGGGGAAAGAATTTCAACTACCAAGTCGGGAGCGCCGATGACGACTTGTTCATCTTCATCCAATATATGGTAGCGGTCTTTGCGCACGAATAGAACGTCAGGGTGGTAAGAATTGCCATCGTCGAGGACGACATCGAGTGGTGCTGAATAAGCCTTGCCCAATTGTTTTTCACGGGCAAATAGCTTCATGGCTATCAAAATATTGTCAGCAATATTTTGATGCTGGAGGGTGGGTGAAAATTTTCTCACGAGTTCGCCATTTATTAATTCATACCAGTAGGGGTCGTCGTCGTCGAACTCCAACTGTTTGAATTCTTGATAGGTCAATTTTTTTGTCAGGACTTCCATTTTCTTAATTTTTAAAGATGCCGCTCGGCATGATACGATGAACGAACGAGGGGCCCGCTTTCAACAAATTTAAACCCTTTCGTCATCCCCACCGCCTTGTACTCCGCAAATTTTTCCGGTCGCACAAACGCCGCCACCTCCAGGTGCATCTTCGTCGGCTGCAAATACTGCCCGATGGTCAGCACGTCGCAGCCATGCGCTGCCAGGTCGTCCATCGTTTGAAAAACCTCCTCGTCCGTTTCGCCCAAGCCGACCATGATGCCGCTTTTGGTGCGTTTGCCGTAGGCTTTGGTGCGCTGGATTTGCTCGAGGCTGCGGCTGTATTTCGCCTGCGGGCGCACTTTTCGGTAGAGCCGCTCGACCGTTTCCATGTTGTGGCTGACGACTTCCTGCCCTGCGCTAATCATGCGTTCGAGCGCAGACCAGGTGGATTTCACGTCGGGGATGAGCGTCTCGATGGTCGTTTCCGGCGAGTATTCTTTGACGAGGCGGACGGTTTGGTGCCAGATTTCAGCGCCCCGGTCGGGCAGTTCGTCCCGGTTGACGGAGGTGATGACGGCGTGTTTGACTTGCATCAGCCGGATGGCTTCGGCGACCCGGCGAGGTTCGTCGGTGTCGTATTCGGGCGGACGACCTGTTTTGACGGCGCAAAAGGAGCAGGAGCGGGTGCAGGTGTTGCCCAAAATCATGAAAGTGGCAGTGCCTGCGCCCCAGCATTCGCCCATGTTCGGGCAGTTTCCGCTTTGGCAAATGGTGTGAAGCTGATATTCGTCAACGAGGTTGCGGACGTGGCGGTAGCTTTCGCCGATGGGAAGTTTTACGCGGAGCCAATCGGGCTTGCGAGTTCGGGGCGCTGCGGTTGAAGTTTCAAGGATGGGTAATTCGACCATTTTTTGATTGGCTTGAAAAGAAGGTAATAATCTCAGGCAGGCATCAATTCTCTGTCTTGCAGTTGCTCAAAAAACTGCTTCTGCTCCGCAAGAATTACCTGGAAAACTCCTAGAACTTGCTCGATTTGGTTGAGATAAAATTTGCGGGAGTCAACGGTGACTAAGTTGTTTTCGAGTTTCAAGAAAACCCATTCGTCGCCGGTGGTGACGCAGACGTAAATGCGCTCCATGTCCATTCCTTTTTTTTGGTTGTAAATCAGGGCGCCCAACATTTGAGCGGCGCACTGCGGAACGCCCAACTCGATGTCGTTCTTTTTGGCTTCCACAATCACGACGATTGGATAGCTCAGGCTGAACGACCCGATGTCCACGCAAAGCAGGAAGTCGCATTCGCCGTACAATCCTTTGGCGGCGTCCGCATTCAGAATATCGCCGGAATAAAAAGTGAAAAATTTTTGAGTCAAGTCCCGCAACTCCAACAGCAAAGGAAAGACGATGGCTTCCGATTTGGCTTTTTCGCTGCGGATAGGCAATTCTTCCGCTTTGCGAAGCGCCTTCACCAAATCGGGGCTGGGATGAACGGGCTGCACCTCTCCGAAAAGCCTTCTTTCCTGGTTCCTCACGCCGAATTTGTGCTCAAGTTTTTCGAGAGAAAAATCTCTATATGCCATGATTTGAAATAAAAAATAAAATGGCAAAAGTGGGAAGCTGCCTTTTGCCTTTTGCCTTTTACCACCGCTTCCCGAACTGCAAATGTAGGAACAGATTGATGAAGAACTGCTTGTTCTCCACGTTGTCCAGCTCCACCATGAGGGGGGCTTCTTTCGAGAAAGCGTCCACCATGATGCCACCTTCGATGGCTTTCACGTACTCGTCGAAAGCGCCCCAGTCGAAGTGGACGGCGAATTTTCCATGCACGCCGGGCAGCAAGGAAATTTCGGTCAAACCTTTCGTCCAGCCCGATGCTCCGTGAATTGACCAGATGTCGAGGAAGCGGTCGGCGCTGTCTTCGGAATATTTTGTGGAGACGGTAATCTGCGGCTGAGGCGAGCCTTCACGGGGGCGCAGTTCCAAATAATAAGGTTTCAACAAGCCCAACGAAGCGCCTGCCTCGTAGGCAATGCCCACCGCAACGCCTTTGTGTTTGGCTTTTTCAGAAAAATAGCGCTTGCCGCCGATGGCTGCACGCAACACGTAAAGGTTGTTTTGCTTGCCGTATTTGAAAGCCCTGGACACCCGGTTGTTCAGCGAACTGGGCGAGTCGAAGCTTTGGCGGTATTCCTTCGGGTGTTTCAGTTCGCCCAATTCGAAGTGAATATTTTTGGTGAGGTAGTAAGTTTTCAGCTTGCCGAGGTTCAATCCAATGGCGAAGCCGTGCGTGT
>CAZHLB010000843.1:0-3246 GCA_964533005.1 uncultured Saprospiraceae bacterium | reverse complement strand
TGTGCCTGGAAAGGAGCCGTTTTGGCGGGGGGGAAAGCTGAAAGTAGGTTTGAATTGTTTTGCTTTGACCTATCAGCCAAAATGAATGCCAACTGAGAATGGCACGTGGCGAATAGCTTTTATGAAACGGTTTTCTGCAAAATTCCCCGGTTGATTCGCCTGACTAAACCTGCGCCTTCATAAATCAACCCCGTGTAAACTTGCACCAACGAAGCGCCCGCTTCCAATTTTTCCAGCGCATCCGCCGCACTCGCAATCCCGCCGACACCGATGATGGTCAGTTTTCCATCGCTTTTTTGATGCAGGTAGCGAATCACTTCCGTGCTGCGTTGCCGCACCGGGCGACCGCTCAAACCGCCTGTTTCCTGCGCTAAGTTTTTGTCTGTCAAGTCATTGCGGCTGATGGTCGTGTTCGTGGCGATGATGCCAGCGATATCTGTGGCTTGCACGATGTCGAGGATGTCATCGAGTTGTTCGTTGGTGAGGTCGGGGGCAATTTTGAGGAGGATGGGTTTGGGATTTGGCTTTTGCCGGTTCAGGTTTTGCAGGTGGGCGAGCAGGTCGGTGAGCGGCGCTTTTTCCTGCAATTCCCGCAAGCCCGGCGTATTTGGCGAACTGACGTTGACCACGAAATAATCAACGTGCGGGAAAAGCGACTCGAAGCAAATGGCATAGTCCCGGGTTGCCTGTTCGTTGGGCGTCGCCTTGTTTTTGCCAATGTTTCCGCCAATAATGAGGCGCTCAGGCTTGCCTTTTTTCAGCTTTGAAACAAGCGCCTCGACACCTTCATTGTTGAAGCCCATGCGATTGATGAGTGCCTCGTCTTGCGGCAAGCGAAAAAGGCGAGGCTGCGGGTTGCCGGGCTGCCCGACCGGGGTCACCGTTCCAATTTCAATGTGTCCAAAACCCAGCGCCGCCATTGCACGGAAGTGCTTGCCGTCTTTGTCGAAACCTGCCGCCAAGCCTACCGGGTTTTCAAAATTCAGCCCGAAGACAGTGCGGTGCAGGCGGGCGTCTTTCATCTCGAATATTTTTCTGAAAAACCATCTTTTGCCGGGAATGGCGAGGACGGTTTTCAGCAAAAACATAGTCAGGTGGTGCGCTTTTTCTGGCGGAAAAAGGAAGAGGATGGGTTTGAAGAAGAGCTTGTACATGTGTTTCAATGGATAGTTTGACAGAGTTCGACGAGGACGCCGTTCGCCGTTTTTGGATGAACAAAGCAAACTAACTTGTTGTCTGCGCCTTGCTTCGGCGTTGCATTGAGCAGGGTAAATCCTTCTTTTTCAAGCCGTTGCATTTCAGCCAAAATGTCTTCGACCTCGAAAGCAACGTGGTGGATGCCTTCGCCCCGCTTCTCGATAAACTTGGCAATGGTGCTGTCCGGCGAGGTGGCTTCGAGCAATTCGACCTTGCTTTCACCAGTTTGAAAAAAGGAAGTCAGCACGTTTTCCGAGGCGACTTCCTCGATTTTGTAATGCTCGCTGCCGAGCAGTTTTTTGAACAGGTCGTTGGCAGCGGAGAGGTCTTTGACGGCGATGCCGATGTGCTCGAGACGAATCATGGACTTGAAATTTGAGCGGCAATAATCAGGAGAAATCGGGGTGGAAAAAATTCCGGAGGGAAATTTCCAGAAGGGCGTTTTCAACTTGCCGGGGTGTATATTTGTCTTGTTTTCAAAAAAATAGAACTGACATGACAACTGCGAATCAAAAAAGGCTCGAATTCGAGCGGTTGAAAAAAATGGCAAGCAACGGGCACGTTTACGATGCCTTGAAGGAACTTGAGTCCTTGGCAAAAAAAAACAACCTGAAACAAGAGTTGGAATCGCTTGCCAAAATCAAAGAAAACCTGCGCTTCATCGATGCTCGTCTCCAGAATGATTTTTTTGGGGAGACTGCTCGCAGCGAAGAGACTTTTAAATTGATTGATTTAATTGATAATTTGGAGGAGATGGAAGACCTCGAAGTGGGTTTTCATTCAGAAAAGGCAGTGAACTTGCTGCTTGACCCTTCCCTTGGATTGAATGAGGAAAAAAGAAATGCCTTGCTGAAAACGGTCGGCAAAATCCTTGGTGTTAAGAGCGAAAACATTGCCATCGAGCAAATGGCGACGTGGTAAAATCATTGCTCAAAAACCATATTTCTATGGACAACCTGGACAAACTGAAAATCGCTTTAAAACAAAAACTGGCTCCTGATTTTACCGCTGGATTGGTCAATTTGAGAAACAACCTGAACCTAAACTCGAAAAAATTCGATGAACTTATCGGCATACAATTCAGGTACGCCCGTATCATGGAAGCGCTTCATCATGGAGTGATAACTTTTGACGAGGCTCAAATCCAATTGAATAAGATTTTTGAAGCCACCATGTATGTCATCAACAATCTTCTGGAAGAAGATTTGGCATAAAAAAACGAGCGGCTCGCCACCATGCGAGCCGCTCGTTTTTGCTCAAAAACAGACCTGTCAGCACTTCAAGTGCTGACAGGTCTCCGCCGAAACTCAATTCCCCGACTTTATCCGCTTATTCTCATCCTCCAACCCCGTCGAGCGCCTGCGTTCCGCTTTAACTTGCTCATTTCCAAAGTTATAAGTCAGGTTCACCCGCAGACGGCGGCTGTCGTTGTCGCCCCTTGCCTTCATGTAAAGTTCGCCGAGGCGGCTTGTGCCTTCCCAATTTTGGGTGTGAAAAATATCGCTGATGGAGAGCTTGAGATTGGCTTTGCCTTTCAGCAATTTCTTCTGCACGCCTGCATCTACCGACCACATGGATTCCGATTTCATGTTGCCTTCCCAAACCGAAGGTGAGCCGTACCAACCCGACATTTCGATGGAGAAATCATGCGGCAAGGTGAAGGTCTGCTGCCCATAGACATTGAAAGCATAGACCGTCACGTCCACTACTTTGCCTTCGCCGAAATCGGCTTTGTTGTGAACCCGGTAGCCGCTCAGGTTGGTGAAGGCATTCCACCATTTCGTGATTTGAATCGGGGCGCTGAAAGTCAGGCTCACGTTGGTCTGGTTCGCCAGGTTCTTGTAGCTGATGAAGCTGGCGTTGCTGTCCCGGTCGTCCGACTCCACGATGCGGCTGATGAGGTCGGTCGTGCGGCTGAAAGCCAGCGAGGTGTTGTACATATACTTATAGGTGTGGTTGAGCTGGAGGTTGTGTGAATACTGCGGGTTGAGGAATGGGTTGCCTTTCTCGAAAGTCAGTTCGTCGAGCCTGCCCTCGAAGGGGTTCAAA
>CAZHLB010000842.1:0-3251 GCA_964533005.1 uncultured Saprospiraceae bacterium | reverse complement strand
GTGGGACGCAGGACGTAGGACGTCCTACGTCCTACGTCCCACCACCAAATCACCAAATCACCAAATCACCAAATCATAACTTCATGTTCGGTCTTTTCAAAGGTCTTTTCAAAAACAAGCAAGAACGGGACTTCGACAAATACAGCCCCGTCGTGGATGCCGTCTCCGAGGAGTTTGAAAAATTGCAGGGCTTGAGCCACGACGAGTTGCGCAGCAAAACCCTCGAATTTCGCCGGCGCATTGCGGAGCATCTTTCCGGCATTGACGAAGACATCAAAAACATCCGGGAGCAAGCCAATAACGAGGAAGACATCCACCAAAAAGAGGAGCTTTTCAAGCAGTTGGATGAACTGCGCAAGGAGCGGGACAAACACCTCGAAGAAGTCCTCCTCGAAATCCAGCCCGAAGCCTTCGCCGTCGTGAAGGAAGCCAGCCGCAGGTTCAAAGAAAATTCAACCATTCCTGTCACCGCTACCCAGCACGACCGTGACCTCGCCGCCCGGGAAGGCAAAGGCTACGTCAAAATCGAAGGCGAGAAAGCCATCTGGCACAACAAATGGGTTGCCGCAGGTGGCGACATCACCTGGAACATGGTGCATTACGACGTGCAGTTGATTGGCGGCTCGGTTTTGCACGAAGGAAAAATTTCGGAAATGGCGACCGGCGAGGGCAAGACGCTCGTCGCAACGTTGCCTGCCTATCTCAATGGATTGAGCGGCGAAGGCGTCCACGTGGTCACGGTCAACGACTATTTGGCTCGCCGGGACAGCGAATGGATTGGGCCCATTTTCGAGTTTTTGTTGCTCACGATTGATTGCATTGACAAGTACCGCCCGCACTCCGAGCAGCGCCGCAATGCCTACCTCTGCGACATCACTTACGGCACGAACAACGAATTTGGCTTCGACTACCTGCGTGACAACATGGTTCGTTCGCTCGACGAAATGGTGCAGCGCAAGCATCACTACGCAATGGTGGACGAGGTGGACTCGGTTTTGATTGACGACGCTCGGACACCGCTGATTATTTCGGGCCCCGTCGGCGCAGGCGAGGACGAATTGGAATACATGGAATTGCGCCCCTACGTCGAAAAGCTCCTTGCGCAGCAGCAAAAAATGGCGTCAGAATACCTGGCTAAATCCAAAAAACTCTTCAACGAAGGCGCTACCGGCAATGACGAAAATGGCGCTGGAATGTGGCTCCTCCGTGCGCACCGGGCGCTGCCGAAGTACCGCCCGCTCATCAAATTCCTCAGCGAAGAAGGGGTCAAGGTGATGTTGCAGAAGACCGAAAACTTCTACATGCAGGAGCAAAACAAGCACATGCACATCGTGGACGAGACGCTCCTTTTCACCATTGACGAAAAGAACCGCAGCGTCGAACTGACCGACAACGGCGCTGAATACCTGGCGAAAGGCAAAGAAGACAAAGCCTTTTTCATCATGCCCGACCTCGCCGCCAGCATGGTCGAAATTGACGGCAGCGAGATGTCGCCGGAGGAAAAAGAGCAGGAAAAAATCAAGCTCTCGCAAGACTTCGCCGTGAAAAGCCGCCGCCTCCATGCCATGCACCAATTGCTGAAAGCCTACACGCTTTTCGAGCGGGACGAGGAGTACATCGTGATGAACGGCGAGGTGAAAATCGTGGACGAGCAGACCGGCAGGATGATGGAAGGCAGGCGCTACTCGGATGGCTTGCACCAGGCACTGGAAGCGAAGGAAAACGTCAAAGTCGGCGAGGCGACCCAGACGTATGCGACCATCACTTTGCAGAATTATTTCCGCATGTACCACAAACTGGCGGGCATGACCGGCACGGCGGAAACCGAAGCGAAAGAACTTTGGGACATCTACAAATTGGAGGTGTCCGTCATTCCGACCAACATGCCCGTGATTCGTAAGGACTACGAAGACGAGGTCTATAAAACTGCCCGTGAAAAGTACAACTCGGTGATTGACAAAATCACCGTCCTAAGCCGTGCCGGTCGCCCGATTCTCGTAGGTACGACCTCGGTGGACATTTCCGAAAAACTCAGCCGCCTGCTGCAAATGCGGGGCGTCAAACATGAAGTCCTGAACGCCAAACAACACCAGCGGGAAGCCTTCATCGTCGCTCGTGCCGGTCAGCAGGATGAAAACGGGCATGGCAACGTGACGATTGCCACCAACATGGCAGGTCGGGGCACGGACATCAAACTGGCGCCGCCCACGCTTTTCGACGTGATTAAAGTCGAAAAAGCAGGCAAAGAACAAGGCGGCTACCGCTACACCATCAAGCAACGGGGCACCGGCAAAGAGATTTCGCTGAACGCCACCGACCCGGAAGCCGCCGCCTACCAGTTCTCGCCGGAATTGTACGACATCCTGCAATCCAAAGAACTGACCAACGAGCAAAAGAAGAAACTGACGGTCGGCGGACTTGCCATCGTAGGCACCGAGCGCCACGACAGCCGCCGGGTGGACAGGCAGTTGCGGGGGCGTTCCGGTCGCCAGGGAGACCCCGGTTCTACGCAGTTTTACGTATCGCTGGAAGACAACCTCATGCGCCTTTTCCAAAGCGAACGCATCGCAGGTTTGATGGACAGGATGGGTCACCAGGAAGGCGACGTCATTCAGCATTCGATGGTGACCAAGAGCATCGAGCGGGCGCAAAAAAAGGTGGAAGAAAACAACTTCGGCATCCGCAAACGCCTGCTCGAATACGACGACGTGATGAACATCCAGCGGGAAGCCATCTACCGCAAGCGTTACAACGCCCTCTCCGGCGAGCGCCTGCAAGTTGACCTCGACACCATGTTCCGGGGCATGACCGAAAGCCTCGTCTCCATGCACAAGTCCGGCAACGATTACGAAGCCTTCCGCCGGGACAGCATCGGCGACCTCGGCATTGACCCGAAAATTACGGAAAAAGACTTTCTGACCGCCCGCCAGGAGCAGTTGGTGGAAATGTTCCAGGAGCAATACTTCGAGTTTTACCACCGCAAAGAGGAGCAAATCATCAAGGCGCTGCTGCCCACCATCAAAGACGTCCACGAGCGGGAAGGGCATCGCTACCGCCGCATTTCCGTGCCGTACACCGACGGCAGAAGCCGGATGTTGCCGATTGCAGCGGAACTGGAAGACGCCGTAAAATCGAAAGGCAAGTCCATCATGCGGGACATCGAAAAAGCGGTGACGCTGGTCATTCTGGATGAAAAATGGAAAGAGCATCTCCGCTCGATGGACGAGTTGAAAGAGAGCGTGCAAAGCGCC
>CAZHLB010000841.1:0-3255 GCA_964533005.1 uncultured Saprospiraceae bacterium | reverse complement strand
TCTTTGACGAACTCCACGGAACAGTTCACCCGAAAGCAGCGGCCGATCTCGTCCCGGATTAATTCCCTAAGGGAGCCAGGATCCCCCTGGCGGAGCTCGGGCAGAAGCACCCGAAGCGAGCGAGCTTCCGGTTTCAGCCGGTACCAGGGACTCACCCCGGGCAGACCAAGCAGCACCTCTTCCAGTTCCAGGACGAATCGAGGGGTCTCTCCGAACTCCAGCAGGTCTTCTTTTCGCCCGAGAAGGTGGAGCCGTGGCCCTGGGATCCCGCAGCGACAGGGTGACCGGTGCCACCCCCCCCACTACCCCCGCCCAAACCCCCACACCCCGTTTACCCCCGCGTTCCCATCCTCCCCGCGTCTCGCGTTTAGGTTGACGACGTTAAACTCGGAGTCAACCCGCCGCCACTACCTCACGCTGCCACACTGGCTGCCTCTTTTCCAAAAAAGCGCTGATACCCTCGTTAGCGTCCGCCGTTGCCATGAGCTGGTTGACGTAGAGGCTTTCCAACTGCGGCAGGAAATTGCCGAGGACGTGGTTGAATTTCGCCCTCGCCGCCCGCACGGCAAAGCGCAACGAGGAGGCACTTTTCGGCAGGATGTTTTTTTCAATCCACTGCCCTACCCTATCGTCCAGTTCGGTTTTGTCCTCAAAAATTTCATTCACCAAGCTGATGCTTTTGGCTTCCTCGCCGGTGATGGTTTTGCCGGTGATGAGCAATTCCTCCGCCCTCGCCAGCCCGATTTTTTCTGGCAAAATGATGGAGGCGGGCGGCGGGAACACGCCCAGCAAAATCTCCGGCTGACCCAGCCGGGCGCTCCGGTCGGCGAAGAGAAAATTGCACATAATCGCCAGTTCCATCCCGCCGCCGAGGCATTGCCCGGAAATCTTCGCCAGCGTTGGAATGCACATTTCCCGCAGGGTAAAAAACAGTTGGTGGAAGGAGCGGAGCATCGTGGCAGCATATTCCTGTTGATGTTCTTCCACGCTTGCGCCGAAGGAAAAATGCTTCCCGGCGCCTTCGAAGGTGATGATTTTCAGGTCTTTCTCTTTTTTGAAAGCCTCGAATGCCGCCTGCAATTCCTCCATCATGAGGTAGTCCAGGACGTTGCCTTTCCCGTCGTCGAGGGTGATGGCGGCGACCTGGCGGTCGTGTGTGAAGTCGAGTTTGATTTTATTCATTGTCTGTATTTTTCGAAAAGGCTTTAAAACGGACTCGCCAGCGCCGGATTTGTGGTGTAGCTGGTGTCCGTCAAGGTTTTCAGAAAAGCAATCAAGTCGCTTTTTTGCTGGGGAGTCAGGTGCTTGCCGCCGAAGTGCAGGCTTTTCATCAACGGGTCAACCGTTGGCGAGGAGTGCAAGCCTTCGCTGTAAAAATCAACCACTTCTTCGAGGGTCTGGAAACGCCCGTCGTGCATGTAGGGAGCGGTCAGTTCGATGTTGCGGAGGGTGGGGCTTTTGTATTTGCCCACGTCGGCAGGCAGGTTGGTGATTTCGCTCAAACCTGCACTGGGATTGGCATCCAGCGCATTGTTGTGAAACTGGTTGTCAGTGAACAGGATGCCGCCATGACAGTGGAAACAGTCGCCTTTTTCCGTGAAAAAGATGTCGTAGCCGTTCAGCTCCGCATCGGTGAGAAAGACGTTGGCGTTGCCGATGACCTTGTCGTACTTGGAATTGCCGGAAATCATCGTCCGCTGAAATTGGGCGAGGGCTTTGGCTGCGAATTCGTTGGTAATCACCTTTTCACCGAAGGCTTCGTAAAACAAACGAGGGTATTCAGGGTGGCGGCTGAGGCGGTCGAGGTCGGTTTTGAAAAAGTCTTTCACCTCGAAAAGCATGATGTCTTCCAGCGTGCCCTGCACCTTTCCGTTCCACAAAAAGGCGGTGTTCCAGCCCAGGTTCAAATGCGGCAGCACCGTCCCGGTGGACGTGAAAGAAATTTGCTGAACGTGGCAACTGGCGCAAGCCTTTGCGCTGTCAGGATGCAGCACCGGGTCGTAGTAAAGCATCCGCCCCAGCTTGACGCCCTCGACCGTCATCGGGTTGTCCGCCGGAATGTCGAGAATGGGAAAAAACGGGGGTATCGTCAACTGGTAAGGGGTCGGATTGTACGTCCAATTTTGGTCGGGGGGAGGGGGAGGTTCTTCTTTTTTGCACCTGGCAACCGCCAGCAGGAAAAGCCCCGCGCCGAGGAGAAAGTATATTCTTTTCATGTTGCTTCATTTTACAGGAAGCAGGGTCACTGGTCACTTTCTGATTCTTTTTAGAGTAGTGATGCCGCACAACACCCCCAACCCCTAAAGGGGAGTCAAGTGTGCTAAAATGGTCAAGTGAAAACAAAGCTCGGATTGACCATTTAAGCAGGCTTGGCTCCCCTTTAGGGGTTGGGGGTGTTGTGCGGCATCACTCACATCTTGCCACTATTCTTTTTCAAAGGAAACCACGCTGAAAACGTCCTTCCCGTTTTCCTTCAGCACTTGCTGCGCATCCTGGTTTTCCATAATCATGGAACCGAAATCCTCGAAATCGTACGTGGCTGGGTTTTGCAGCCACTCGTTCAAATCCATGCTCATGCCGAGCGCCCACGTGCCGCCGTCCACGGTCACCGCATGGTGAAAAGGTAAGGTGATTTGGACGTAATTCTGGTTGTTCTTCGCAGCGCCCGTGTGCAGGTTGAAATTTTTGAGGACGCCCGTCCCCAGCGAGTCGTACTTGCCTTCAAACTTCATGTAATGGTAGCCCTGGTCGCCCGGAATGGGCCACTCCATGTTGATGTTGGTGGTGGTGTTGGGCAGACCGCCGTCCACGTTGGTGTCTTCGTCCAGCCCGAAAATGAAAGAGATGGAGGCGTACTCGCCTTTGGGCACGTCTTTCAGCATTAAACTGCGGGTGTCTTCCTTTTCCACGTCCCGGTAATGCACCTCGTCCGACTCGAACACGCTGCCATCCGTAGCCGTCAGGGTGAAATTGGAAACGTAATACTTGAGCCTCGCCACCTGGAATTTATGCCCGGCGGCGCAGTCGTACCAGGTGTCGTTCAACTGTAAAGCTTGCCCTTGCACCAGATGGTCAAAGTTCAGGCGGACGAAACTTGCCGCTTCCTCCTTTTTGCAACCGGCGACCAGCAGGAGCAAAAAGAAAGGCAGCAAGATGAGTGGTAGTGATTTTGAGTTTTTCATGATTAGAGATTTTGCAAGTGGCATTTAGCTCCCTGCAGACCAATCCGCCAACACCCCCAGCCCCTAAAGGGGA
>CAZHLB010000840.1:406-3258 GCA_964533005.1 uncultured Saprospiraceae bacterium | reverse complement strand
CATCGCTCGACTGTAACGGGACGATAGGCGACACCCCAATTTCACCTTTCCCCCAAATTTTGGAATTGTAAAGACAAAGCCATGGCAACTCGCATTGAAGAAGCAACCACCATTCAGGAAGAGCGCCCACCCGTGACGCTCGATTTGGGATATTTCCCTTTCCCGGTTCAACTGAACCTCAAGCCATTGATTGACAATTGGCGAAAAAGCGCCGCCTCGGAACGCTTTTTCTACAATGCCTTCGCCGACCGCATCGAAGCGACCCTGGCGGAGCATCCCTTCCTGCTCGAACCCATCGAAGACCTCGCCCGGCTGGAAGGTTTCGATGAGTTTCTCGAACTGCTTTTTGCCCCGACCTTTCCCTGCCGGGGCTGGACGAGCACCTTGCTGGTAGCTTGTTCGCCTTTCATGATAAGTCAAGTCGTTGTAGCCACCCCTGCGTTCAAAGCCTTGTTCGGCGAAGAAGGTGTCACCTTCGAATTGCTGGACGCCTCGCTTCATCGGGAAATGCCGAACTGTCGCACACTGACTGGTTATCAAGCCATTTTGAAAAAATATTACGATTTCAACATTCCGGTGGACGAGCCTATCCTGACCAGCTTTATCAATCAAAAAACAGGCTTGTGCCGCTACTATAAAATCAGCGGCAGCGCCCAGTTTATCGAGGTTAAAAACCTGGCGCCGCTGCCTCGCCTTGCTAAAAACGTCCTCCAGGGTTTGTTAGACAAACCTTTCAATTTCAAGGAATTGGAACGCATGCTGCCACCCGAAAACTTCCTTTTCAGCGGCGTGATGTTGGGTACGTTGACGCCTGTCACAGTAGAGGAATCGCTCTCCCGCTTGCAGCATGGCTTGCTTGAAAAGCGGAATACGGACTGTGGAGAATTGGGCTGCCTCGAACTGGAAATCAGGAATTTCTTCCGCCAATCCCGCATCCGGCTGGGCTTGGCGACGCTGCAACGCAACGGGGAATTGAATTTCAATTCCCCCAAACCGCTTTGGAACAGCCTTTTGCTGCGCCAATTTCCCGAAGCTAATCAGGAGTGGGTGAAGGGTTCGATTTATGAAAAAGCGCTGAAAACAGGGCAGCCCCTGCTCGTCGAAGATTTGGAAAAACGCACGGTTGATTTGGGCAGGGCGGAGCAGGCAATTTTGGACGCAGGCTACCGGAATATTTTGCTGACGCCGCTCGATTACGAAGGGCAGCAAGTCGGCATTCTCGAATTGGCGTCCGCCGAGCCTGGCGACCTGCACGGGCTTTCGCTCATCAAAATCGCACAACTGAAACCTATTTTCGGATGCGCCTTGCACCGGCATTTGGAGGAGTTTGAAAACAAAGTCGAAGCGGTGATGCTGGAGCGGTACACTGCCATTCACCCTGCCATTCAGTGGCGGTTCCGGGAGGCAGCCATCCGTGCTTCCGACGTGAAAAGCAGCGGGCAGGAGGAGGAAATTCTATTTGAAAAAGTCTCCCCGTTTTACGGCTCGCTCGACATCCGGGAGTCGTCCGCCAAGCGAAACCAAGCCATCGTTCGGGACTTGCTCGACAACTTGGAAACTGGCAGAAACGTGCTGCTTCACGGCTACGAAACGTTGAGTTTTTCCATCCTCGGTGAGCTGGTTTTCGAGACGGAGCGACGGCTGAACAAGCTCCAATCCTGCTTTTGCACGGGCGACGAGGTGGCGCTGACGGAATTTATTCGCAAGGAAATCAACCCGGTGGTGGAGCATTTGCGGCAGCACTACCCTGCCCTTTCCGGCGCTGCGCAGGTTTATCAAAACTTAGTCAACCCTGAAACGGGCATCTTCAATCGCAACCGCCTTGCTTACGAAGAGGCGCTTCGCATCCTCAACCAAACCATCGTCGAATGCCTCGACGAGGAGGAAACCGCCTTGCAAAGAATGTTCCCCTGCTACTTTGAAAAATACAAGACGGACGGCGTGGAATACAACATTTACACTGGCGCAGCCATCGCTCCGCACCGCCCCTTCGACTCGCTTTACCTTGACAATTTGCGCCTGCGGCAACTGCTCTGGACGTGCAAAATCATCCGCAAAGTGGACGAGTTGCAGCCTCGTTTTCAAGCCCTGTTGGAAGACGCCCACTGCTGCACGAGCGACGCCGGTTGTTCCCAAAAATCACCCAAAGCGTCCCTGCAAATCGCCCCGCTCATCCTTTCCTACGGCAACCCGATTACCCTGCGTTTCCGCCTCGACGAGAAGCGCCTCGACGTGGACGGCTCGTACAACGTGCGCTACGAAATCGTGAAAAAGCGGATTGACAAAGCCATCGTGCAAGGCACACAAGAGCGCATGACCCAACCGGGGCACATCGCCATCGTGTATTCCAGCAAACAGGAAGCGGCTGCCTACACCCGGCATTTGGAGTACCTCGCTGCGCAGGAATATGTGAAGCCGGAGTGGGAAGATTTGGAGTTGGAAGCTTTGCAGGGAGTGGATGGATTGAGAGCGATTCGGGTGAAGGTTGATGAGGGTTGAAATGAAGGTTGATAGGGGTTGATAAAAGTTGATGGGGTTGATGAGGCGCAGTGCCTCATCAACCCCATCAACTTTTATCAACCATTATCAACCTTCATTTCAACTCATGCGGCAAGTTTCCACCACTGAAGAATGGCTTTGGCAGGCTGCCGGGAAGTGATGACGAGGTCGTGCGTCTCGCCGATTTGCATGGTGATAAAATCGCCCTGACCCATGCGCACGATGCGGCATGTTGCGCTCACGTTTACGAAACTTTGAAAGTTTCGTAAACGTCGGGAAATGCTGCTCATGCAGCTATTTTCCACCACTGAAGAATGGCTTTGGCAGGCTGCCGGGAAGTGATGACGAGGTCG
>CAZHLB010000840.1:0-306 GCA_964533005.1 uncultured Saprospiraceae bacterium | reverse complement strand
TCTCGCCGATTTGCATGGTGATAAAATCGCCCTGACCCATGCGCACGATGCGGCAAGTGCCAGCCGGGTCGGTCACGTGGCACTCGCAAGTGCCCTCCAGCAGCAGGAAACTTTCGAGCAAATCGTAGTGAACCTCCTCCGGCACTTCTTCTTTGACCCAGGCGACAAAAAGCTCCCGTTGCTCATTCTGTTCGAGCGGGTGCAGGTGAACGCCTTCGAATTCTGCGGGCGGTTCGATGCCCTCCGCCAATTCTTCCCAATCGAAAAAGTTGGAATTTTCATCCAGGCGGGGCAGGCTTGCCAGGT
>CAZHLB010000839.1:0-3260 GCA_964533005.1 uncultured Saprospiraceae bacterium | reverse complement strand
GCCGATGATTTGAAGGTGGAGGCGTTTCAAAGCGGAAATTAAGAAATTGGAAATTGCAGCGCAACCTGTTGATTGTCAGTCAATTTCTCAATTTCTTAATTTCTCAATTTCCACCTCAGTCAGCCGGTCTTAACTTTTAAAGAACCTGCCCGAACCAACTCGAAACTTGGTTTAACCTGACTTTAATCCCCACCCGTTTGAGCCGGAATTTGCCACGCCTTAGATTTGGTGCATTCACTAACCAAAGCCTTCTCTCATGCGCAACTCAACTTTACTTTTCAGATTGCTGCTGCTCGTTTGGGCAGCTACTTTGACCTCCTGCTTCTCGCCTCGCCCCGTCCTCCGGGTAGAAGCGGAAGAAACCGAAGACATCCGTTGGAACTACGGTCGCCAGGTCATCCGCTTCAAGCAGGACAGCCTGGAGGCGGAGATTTTTTTCGACCGCTACACCAAGGAATTCCTGATTTTCGACGTGGAAGTGACCAACTGGCGAACCGGCGAAGTGCTGGTCTCGCCGGAAGATTTTTACGCGGAAATCGGGGACGGAAAAATTCCTGCCTTCGACCCGGAGCGGGAAATTTTTCAAGAAGAAATGGACGCCAGCCGCCGGGAAGCCAATGCGAAAAATGCAACGGTGGCGGTAGCTGCGGCAGTCGTTGCGACAGCGGTGGCAGTTGCAGTCGCATCGGATGGGGATGGCGGGGGAAACAACAACAACGACGACCTTGATTTTGGTGGCTTTTATTACGTGAGCACGACCGTTCCTCCTCCTCCGCCACTGGCAGCTTACCCGCCTGCGCCTGCTTTTTGGGAGGACTTGTCGCTGCGAAAAACGACCGTGAGGAAGGGCTATAAAGTCGGCGGCAAGGTGGTTTTTCCTCGCTTCGACCATGCCAGGGAGTTTTCTGTTTCCGTCCCGGTGGGCGGCACGGTGATGACGGCGCATTTTGTGCAGCGGGTTTTTAAGCCTTGAATTTCAAGGCATTTAAGTGCTACAAAAAAAGGCAAGTCGTCACGACTTGCCTTTTTTGTATTCTTCAACCGGCTCGGCAGCCATTGCTGCCTGCTCAAGCGGCACTCGGTATTTTTTATTCTTTTCAATAAGCGAAATGGCATTTTCGGCAAGTCTGTCAATTTCTTCCGGCGACGCCAGGCCAACCAGCCAAGCTTTGATGAGCTTTTTCAACGCAGGCAAAATTTCTTCCGACAGTTCAACCGTCAAAACAAGCAAATCCAATTCGCCGTCCCATTTTTTCACGAAGGCAGTAAGTGGAACACCCCCAGGTGAAGGCGTCCGCTGAATTACCTGGACAATGCGGTCTCCAAACTTGGTATTGAAAATATGGTCGTCGTAGATTTTTTTGCCATTGGCAAAGGCATTGGCGAAAAATGGCACTGGCTCTCTACCCATGACAGCGTGGAAGAGTTGCTTGTAAAAAGCCTCGTTCTGGTCGTGAGCTTTTTTGCTTTGAAGAAAATTTGGAAACAGGTATTTCATATCAAAATCAGCAGTAAAATCAGGATGATGGAAAGACCAAAAGCGCCCGCCCAAAGTTCAAAATCCACCCTGGTTCCGTCTTTGTAATCCGGATTATTAAACGAGCGAAATTCAGGAGAATAAATGCCTCCGCCCGCTTTCGCTTTTTTCATGAAACGCTCCAGTTGTTGGAACTGCTTTTTGCGCTTTTTTAGCTCTGCCTTGCTCAATTTGCTTTTCAATTCTTTCGACATTTCCAAGCCTTGATTCAAGGTCGGCGGCTCGTCCTGCGACCAGGAAACGCTCTCCTCCAAATTGTCAGATTGGGCTTGTATTCTACCCCGGTGCGGTTTGCTCATGTTCTTGAGTTTGCAGATGTTAAATGAGCGGCTCACTTACAACAAGCCGCTCATCGAAGGTCATTTGTTTTTCTCGCTTGTAGCTCCTTTCTCCTCAAACTCCTTCACAATCTCCTCCGGCGTCTTCCCCAAATTTTTCAGTGTCGCCTGCGCATCGTCCGCAAACTGACCTTTCGGGTAGCGGCTCAGGTATTGCTCATAAAAATACTTTGCCGAGTCCAATTGGTGCAGGTGCTCGTCGAAGGTGAAAGCTTTGAGAAACCAAGCCTTGTCGGCTTTTTCATTGCTGCCGTAGCGGCGGATGATTTGGCTGTAATATTGAATTGCCTTGTCGTAGTGCTGCCCGGCACGGGCAAGCTCGCCTGCTTTCAGCAGGTAGCTGACGTTCAACCCTTCCTTTTCGGGAAAAGCCTCGACGTGCGTTTCGTACAACTTCATCAATTCCTCCATTTTTTCCGGGTCGGGCCCCTTTTGCTCGATTTCATTTTCCAATTGGGAAATGGCGGCATTTTTTTCCTCGATTGGCACCGTTTTGCCGTCCACGGTTGCCGTCGGGTCTGATTTACAAGCGCCTATGAAAAGGCAGAGGATGAACAAAAACTGCGAAGTCTTCATGTTTTGAATAATTTTTGCGGCAAAGATAGCCAAAGCCCTTGCCGCAAAAACCCAAGCGGCGAGGGGTGTTTTTGGAGGAAAATTTTTTCAAAATTTTCCTCCTTAGCGTTCTTTCCTGATTGATTATGCTACTTCCAATTCACCCGGTTGACCCGGAACCTCGTAAAATCCGACAGGTGGTGGACGTGCTCAAAAGCGGCGGCGTCATCATTTATCCGACCGACACGGTCTATGCTTTGGGCTGTGATATGAACAGCCATTCAGCGGTGGAGCAGGTCTGCAAAATCCGCCGCCTCGACCCGGCGAAAGCGATGCTTTCGCTGATTTGCAAAGACATCAGCCAGGTATCCGAATTCGCCTGGCAGCTTGACAATCAGGTTTTTAAGCTGCTGAAACGAAACCTGCCGGGAGCTTTTACCTTCATCCTCCGCTCGAGCAATGCCGTGCCGAAGTTGTTCAAAAACAACAAGCGAACCATCGGCATCCGCATTCCTAAAAACAAGATTGTGATGGCTATCGTGGAGGAATTGGGGCGACCCATTCTTTCCGCTTCCCTTATTTCCGACACGGAAAGCGACTGGGACGAGTACCTCACCGACCCGGTGGAAATTCACGACCAATTTGAAAATATCGTTGACCTGGTGATTGATGGCGGCGAGGGCGGCTCGATGCCTTCGACGGTGGTGGATTGTGCGAAAGCGGAGGTTGAAATTATCAGGCAGGGAGCGGGTCTTCTGGATTGGCAGTGACAGTTTTTTTGATTGACGATTGACGATTACATGATTGTTGATTGTTGATGGAATGGCAGA
>CAZHLB010000838.1:0-3286 GCA_964533005.1 uncultured Saprospiraceae bacterium | reverse complement strand
CTTCTGCGAAGATGACAAAAGCGACTTGGAGACACTGGGAGCCAGACGTGCTAAACAGTTACTTTTTGATAATCCTTTCTTGCTCCATTACCTTCCCATCCGCCTCGAAAGTCAGCAAATAAAAGCCCGGCGGCAAGCCTCCCAAGTCAAATCTCACCTCCTCGTTTTCCATCGCAAAAGCCTGCCGCAACGCCATACCCTGTGCATTCCACAACCGCAAAACCGCCTGCCCGCCTGTCAGCGGCGCTTGAAATTTGGCAAAAACTTGCCCGTCGGCAGGGTTCGGGAAAACGGTGAGAAATGCCTGTTCCTCCTGCGTTCCAGCGCCAAATTCTTGCCGCTTGGTTTTGTCCCACTTGATGCCGCCGCCGGTCGGAGAACTGCCGTTTGGAATGCCTGGCATGACGACACAATCATTGCCATAATTCACTTCCAAAACAGCAGCTTCGCTCATCGTTTGGCAAGTTGCCGTGCTGACGACCAACTGAAACTGCCGACCTTCCAAGCCTGCCACTGAAAAAATCGAGAGTTGATTGGTTTGCGCACCTGAATAGGTTGCGCTGTTGGACAAGTTCGACCAGGTGACGCCGCCGTTTGCACTGATTTGCCATTGGTATTGCAAGAGCAAGTTCGCCGGGTTTGCAACGAAGGCTGTAAAAACGTGCGAGGAAAACGAGCAGACCGAGGCACTGGCAGGTTGCAGGTAAAATTGAAGCGGTGGGGCGCAGGGAGTGGGAGTGGAAATGCAGTGCCAAGCGGTGAGGTCATAGTTGCTTTTGTAGCTGTAAAATTTAAACGGTGTGTTTCCGTAGTCCACGACGGAGAGGTCGTTGCCAGGACTGCTGCCAATTGAGTTTGGCTCCTCGAATGGGTCAACTCCGTTTTCAAAAATGTACAGCGTGTCGGGGCAATAGCTCTCTTTTTTGAAGCTAAAAAGCAAGGACTCATTGCCATTGGAATAAAAGATTGGATTGGGGCCATCTGTTATCAATCCGAAACTGGTGTATGTCTTGGTTGGATTTTCAGTTGGCCCATGCACAATAGCATTGGCTGTCCAAGTACCTGAATGACTGACGAGCCCACCCCAGAGATAATTTAGCGGCATCACAATCGTCGCCTGCCCAGCGCCGCTGTACGTTGAAGCCGTCGGTGAAATGGTGCTGTCCGGCTTGACAAAAACGCCCCACCGCTCGCCGTCGGGCAAGTATCTGAGGGTCAGATGAAGGGCATTCGTTTGAGCGAAAAAGCAGGTGGTTGGCAAGCAAAAAAGCAGCGCCAGGAGTAGATGCGTCTTGTTCATACGGCAAGAATTTAAAGGTGAAAAAGTGAAGGGAGGGAAAAGCGGGAAGGATGGTTTTGCTGGGGGCAAGGGTTATGCCACAAGCTGCTTCTCTCCGACAAGGACTTTCAAAACAGGCAAAACTTTTCTGCCGCAACCAAGCAATCTTTACGTTTGCTGCTGCACAATCAAATCCAATCCAGCCATGCGCCACTTCGCCTTCATCTCGCTGTTTTCCATCGCCTTTTTCGCCTGCAAAAACCAACCCGCCGCCGACTCCGAGGTTTCGGGGCAAACGCTCCTCCTCGTCAACGGCAACATCTACACGGTGGATGAAAAACTGCCCAAAGCCCAAGCCATCGCCATCCAAAACGG
Organism: uncultured Saprospiraceae bacterium; assembly: GCA_964533005.1. Lineage (GTDB taxonomy): Bacteria > Bacteroidota > Bacteroidia > Chitinophagales > Saprospiraceae > UBA6168. The sequence continues at coordinate 1,632 of CAZHLB010000838.1, read as the reverse complement.
CGTCATCCTCGCCGTCGGCAGCAACGAGGAGGTGGAAAAATTCAAGGGCGACAAAACGCAAGTGATTGATTTGCAAGGCAAATTCGCCATGCCCGGCTTCATCGAGGGGCACGGTCATTTTTCAGGTTTGGGCTACAGCCTGATTGACCTGAACTTTTTGAAGTCGAAAAACTGGAACGAAATCGTGCAGGCAGTCGCACAAAAAGCCAAGACTGCCAAGCCCGGCGAATGGATTGTCGGCAGGGGTTGGCACCAGGAAAAATGGAACGAGGCGCTCGCCCGCCACGTCTCCGGCTACCCGTACCACGACGACCTGAGCGCCGTCTCGCCCAACAACCCGGTGGTGCTGCGCCACGCCAGTGGTCATGGTTTGATTGCCAACAAAGCGGCAATGGACGCCGCCGGTGTTTCCAAAGAAACTCCCGACCCGGCAGGCGGGCACATCGTGAGAGACCCGGCAGGCGAAGCCATCGGCGTTTTCGAGGAACGGGCGATGGAAATCATCAGCAAAATTCACCAGGATTATTTGGCAACCCTGTCGCCGGAGCAGCAGTTGGAGCGTTGGCAAAAAGGCATCGAACTCGCTGAAAAAGAGTGCCTTGCGAAAGGCGTGACTTCGTTTCAGGACGCCGGTTCTTCCTTCACGGAAATCCGCCGCTACCAAAAAATGGCGGAAGACGGGCAACTCGACCTGCGCCTCTGGGCGATGGTTCGCCACTCGCACGAAGACTTGAAAGACAGTCTCGGCGGCTTTCCCATCGTGGATGCAGGCGACCGTTTTTTCACCTGCCGAGCCATCAAAAGCGAGTTGGACGGGGCGCTCGGCAGCTACGGAGCCTGGCTTTTGCAGCCGTACAACGACAAGCCCAATTTCACCGGGCAAAACACAACTCCCATCGAGGAGGTGAAAAACATTGCCTCGCTTGCCCTCGAGCACAAAATGCAACTCTGCGTCCACACCATCGGCGACCGGGCGAACCGGGAGCTTTTGAACCTGTTCGAGCAGGTTGCCACGAAGGATTTAAAGTCGCTCCGCTGGCGGTCAGAACACGCTCAACACATTGACCCACAAGATATTCCACGCTTCGCTCAACTCGGCGTGATTGCCGCCATGCAAGGCATTCACTGCACCAGCGATGCTCCTTTTGTGGTGAAACGACTGGGTGAGGAGCGTGCCCGGACAGGCGCTTACCCCTGGCGGAGCTTGCTCGACGCTGGCGCAATTGTCGCCAACGGCACGGATGCACCGGTGGAAGACGTCAGCCCGATTGAATGTTTTTACGCTACCGTCACCCGCAAGCGGCATCAGGAATCCGACAAGGGCTTGGTCTTTTTTCCCGAGCAAAAAATGAGCAGGGCAGAAGCGATTTACAGCTACACGATGGCGAATGCTTACGCCGCTTTCGAGGAAAATTGGAAAGGCTCGCTGACGCCGGGCAAGGTTGCCGACATCGTGGTGCTGTCGAATGATTTGATGACTTGCGGGGAGAAGGAGATTTTGAAAACGGAGGTTTTGAAAACCATCGTTGCTGGAAAAGTCAAGTTTGAGGCTCATGTGGCTTCTGAGTGAAATAGCTGTCTTCAAGTCTGCACGTCTTCAAGTCTGCACGTCTGCAAGTCGCTTTGTCATTC
>CAZHLB010000837.1:0-3289 GCA_964533005.1 uncultured Saprospiraceae bacterium | reverse complement strand
CGGCTTCGCCAATTCCTTACTGGCAGGCAATATTTTGACCAACGACCTCAACCCAAATCAAAACACGCTGACAGTCAACACCTTGCCCGTCGTCGCTCCGTCGCACGGCACGCTCTCGCTAAATCCAAACGGCACTTTCATTTTTCAGCCCGACCAAAATTTCACCGGCACGGACGTTCTTCAGTACCTCGTTTGCGACGACGGAACGCCTGCCATCTGCGAAATGGCGACCGTGACCCTGACCATTTTGCCGCCATTTTCGGCGGTGGACGACCCGTTTTCGACCTTTCAAAACACGCCTGTCTACGGGCAGGTCTTGCCCAACGACCCCAACAGCTACGGCAACTTGCCGCTCGTGACCCTCGTCGCCGGGGCTTCTCCACAGCATGGTTCGGTCACGATTTTGCCAGACGGCAGCTTCGTTTTCACGCCTTCGCCGGGCTTCACCGGGGCGGATAGTTTTCAATATTCCGCCTGCGAAGCCAACCCTGCCTGGTGCGACACTGCGACGGTTTTCATCACGGTTCAGCCTGCGCCAGATGCCGTCGTAGCGGTGGATGATGTGTTTCAAACGACAGAAAATCAGCCGGTTAGCGGCAACGTGCTTGCCAACGACGCCAATCCCAACGGCAGTCCGCTGACCGTCTCGTTGCTACCTGGCGGCAACTCGTTGCATGGAAATTTGAGCCTGAACCCGAACGGAAATTTCACTTACACGCCCCTCCCAGGCTTCACTGGGACGGACGTTTTTGCCTACGTCGTCTGCGAAAATGCTGGCGCTCCCTGCGACACGGCGCAGGTCAGCATCGTGGTCAGCGACTTGCCGCAGGTGACGGCGGAGGATGATTTTTTCCTCACTTCGCCCAGTTCACCGGTCTTTGCCGACGTGACGTCGAACGACCAAATTCCCGGCGGCTCGACTTTCCAGGTGAGTGAAATCAACGGCGGCGACCCGGCGCACGGGCAGTTTATCCTCGGCTCGAACGGCACGTTTATTTATCAACCCGACCCAGGTTTTGCCGGAACGGACGCCTTTCAATACGAGCTATGTCCCACACCATCAGGCATTTGCGACACGGCGACCGTGACAATTTATATCCAACCGGCGGACGACCTCGCCGCCGTTGACGATGATTTTTCGACCGAAAAAGACGAGCCTGTGAGCGGCAACGTCCTCGCCAACGACCAAAATCCTGACGGCAGCGACCTGACCGTAAGCCTCTTGCCCGGCAGTCAACCGGCGCACGGCGACCTGATTTTGAACCCCGACGGCACGTTCACCTACCTGCCCGACCCTGGCTTCACCGGCACGGATGCGTTCCAATATTTGGTCTGCGAAATCCTGACCGGCATCTGCGACACGGCGACCGTGACCCTGCAAGTCAACCCGGAATTGGAGGCAGTGAACGATGAATTTTTGCTGGCAATTGGTAGTCCTTGCGGCGGCGACGTGCTGCTGAACGACACGATTCCCGGCGGGGGCGGGGCGGCTTTTGCGCAAATTATTCCCGGCACGGGGCCCAATCACGGCACTGTTTCGATGCAGCCAAACGGTGCTTTCAACTACCTGCCGAACCCCGGTTTCAGCGGCACGGACAGTTTTCAATACATGATTTGCCTGCAAAATGCACCCGCCATCTGCGACACGGCGACCGTGAAACTGACTGTCTTTCAAGGAGTTCCGCCAATTCCGCAAACGGATTGCGCCACGACGCAGGTTTGCCCCGGCGAAAACATCGTGCTGAATGTCGCCGCCAGTTTTTCCGGCACGAACCTGAATTACCGCTGGAAAAATGGCAACGGCGAGACCGTTTCGACCTCGCCGGGATTGGTTTTGGCAGCAAGCAGCCCGCTTGCCGTGCCGCCATTCAGCGCTCTGGTGCAGGTAAACGGGCTTTGGTCGGAGGCGTCCGTGCCGTGCTACGTGCAAGTTGGCGTTGCGCCGGTGGCGCAAATTTCAAACCCGGGCGCCGTCTGTCCCGGAGGAAGTTTGCAGTTGGCAGGCAGCGGCTCCCCCGGTGGCGGTTCAAATAATACAAGTGGTTTTCAATACGAATGGCGGCAAGTTGGTCAGCCTGCGATTTTGGGCACACAGCCAGTTTTGCAATTATCAAACATCACGCAATCAACAACTTACGAGTTGACGGTGACCAACGCCGCCTGCGGGGTCAGCACTTCCACGACGACTACCGTGGAGGTGCTGCCCGGCGTTTCCGTCGTCAATTTGAACGGTGGCGGAACGTACTGCCACGGCTCAGTGGTGACCTTGAACGGCAACGCCTCGACTTCGGGAGGGGCCGGGGGCGGAATAGTAAGCTACACTTGGACTGGTCCGAACAACTTCTATTTCACGCAAACCGCCCCGCCGCAAGGTCCTTTCCCGCTCATGATGTCCACCCTGATTCCAGAAAACGAAGGCTCGTACACGCTGACTGTCAGCACGTTAGCCGGTTGCGTCTCGACGCCGCTTTCGACCATCGTTGACTACGTTCCGCAACCGGCGACGCCGGAACTAACCCTCAGCGATGACTTCGCCTGCCAGGGCGACCAACTCGAATTGAACAGCACCCTGGCGACCGGAAACGTGGTCGTCTATCGTTGGTTTTTCCAACCCGTCTCCGGGGGTGTTTTGCCGCTGACGGCGACGAATGTTCCGACCATTTTCATCAATTCGGCGCAGCCTGCAAACACCGGCGTTTATTCGGTGGCAGTGAGCGTAGATGGTTGTCTTTCAGACACTTCCAATCTCGAACCGCTCACGGTTTTGAGCAACAGCCTGAGCATTTCCGCCACCAATCCGACCTCGGCGAGCGACCCTGCCTGCGAGGGCGAGGACGTTTCGCTGGCAGTGCCAATCGTGCCGGGAGCAACCTACAATTGGTATGGGCCCCAAGGTTTTCACTCGACTTTGCCGAACCCGGTCGTGCCGGAAGTTGGCGAGGAAAACGAAGGCAGTTACCTCGTTTTGGTCAACGAGCCGCAGTGTGGGGTGACACTCCAGGCAAGCACGGTTTTGTTTGTCAGCCCTGCCCCTGCGACGCCAATTTTAACCTCGAACAGCCCCGTTTGTGAAGGCTCGGATTTGACGCTTTCGGTCGCAAATCCAACGGGGACGGGCGTTTCGTACCAATATTTTTTCCAGCCAACGCTGGCAATGCTCGACTCGACGAGCAGCACGACGACTACTTTGACAGGCGTTTCGGTGGCTGCCGCCGGGCAATATTTTGCCGTTGCAATCAGTGCCAACGGCTGCGCTTCGCCGCCTTCGGGCATGGTTCAGGTGCAGGTG
>CAZHLB010000836.1:0-3303 GCA_964533005.1 uncultured Saprospiraceae bacterium | reverse complement strand
ACGTGGAGGTTCTCTGCGAGAATGACAAAGCGACTTGCAGACTTGCAGACAGGTGTTTCATGCACACGCCACATGAGCCAACATCCTTATCCCGATTCAAAAAAACTTTAGACACAAAGACTGTGAAAAGAGCATCAAAAAACGCAATCCGGGCGCTGGCGGCGATGGTTTTTCTCGCCGCTTTTCTCGAAGGCTGCCGCAAGCCAGAAGCGCAAAAAGAAGTCATCCGACCCTTCGCCGGGGTGGACACGGCGCAGGTGGACTCGCTGCTGAAAGTGATGTCGCCGGAGGAAAAAATCGGGCAACTCATCATCTGGCAGCCCGACCTGGCGGACACTACCCTACCCTTGCTCGAAACGGTGGCAAGCAACAAAACCGGCGGTTTGATGCTCGAAAACTTGCCGCTCCACCGCTTCATTTCCCTGCGTGACACTTGCAAAATGCTGGCAAAAGCGCCGCTCTTTTTCGGCACGGACGAGAAGGTTTCCCTGCATAATTTATTCTCCGAACTGCCTGATTTTCCACAACCTGCGAGCCTGGGTGCGATTGATTCTTCCGGCTTGCACCGCTTCCTGGAGGAGCATTATTGGAAACAATGCAAGGCGCTCGGCATCAATTTTTCCTTCCTGCCCACCTTGAAATTCGACGACCCGGCAGCGGCGGATTTTGATTTTCAAACCTTTGAAAACGACACCACCGCCATCATTGCCCGCTCGCACTGGGCGGCGCAAAAACTCATGCGCAACCGCATCCTGGCGGTCGCCGACGATTTTTCCGAACTGATTTTCGAGCCAAACGATACCCTGCGGGACACTTTGCTGCGCCGCTACGAATTCGTGGCGAGGACTGGTTTGACCGGGCTGCTCGTCTCCGACGACGTTTTTTTGAATGACTCGCTGCCAAAACTGCCTGCCCGTTTTGTGGGCAATTACATGCGCAATGAATTGGATTTCAACGGCTTGGTGGTCGCCCGGCTGGGCAGGAAGGAGTCGCCGGACGCTAAAATTTTGCAAGGCGCCGATTTGCTGGTTACTGTCGATGCGGAGGCTGTTTTTCAAAAAATCAGCCGAATGAGAGCCACCAACAAGCTGTCTGATTTTGACCTCGACCGCAAAGTGCGGCAGATTTTGACGGCAAAAGCTTGGGTGAGCGGCGGCAGGTTGCCGCTGAGAATCATCGCTCCGCCCACCGACACCCTGCCCCAGCCCACGATTTTTGTGTCGGAAGGCGACAGCCGTTGGGGGCAGGCGGCGGTCGTGCAGGTGAATTCGCCGTTTTGCGAAGCGCAGAGTGGCGACGAGATTCATTGCTATTTTGAAGACCCGAACTGGGGCTGGTTCGCCCGCACTTTATTTGAAAAATCGGTGGTGCTGGCGCAAGACGAGCAACAGGTGGTTCCGCTCGGCGACCTGGCGGACGGCGATTTCCGGCTGTTCGAAATCACCCGGCGGAACTTCCGTGACTTCCGCACGAATTTTGGAAAATACGCTGATTTTCAAGCCCTTCCGTCGCCGCCGGATGCTTCGGGAAGCTTGAAAAATCTGGCTTTTGAAAAGCCCGGCGACCGCCCGGTTGCCATCGTTTTGCTCGACAGCTTGAACCTGCAACCAGGTTTTCACAAAGATTTTATCGCCAGTCTGAACGAGTTGAGCAAGTCGGTGAAAACGGTGCTGGTCAATTTTGGCAACCCAAAAAACCTGCGCCATTTCGACCGAAACCTGGCTTGCCTGCAAATTTTTGAGCGCAACAAATTCACCGAAGCCTACGCTGCGCAGGTGCTTTTTGGCGGTGTCGAAGCCTTTGGCAAACTGCCCGTCGAGGTGGCGGAAAATCTGCCGTACCAAACGGGGCTGCATCGCCAGCCGGTGCGCCTCGGTTTTGCGCCGCCGGAGCGGGTCGGCATCGCACCGGAGCGCTTGGTTGGCATTGACGCCATCGCTGAATCGGCGATTGACCACTCCGTTTTTCCCGGCTGCCAGGTGGCGGTGGCGAAGGACGGGCAGGTGATTTTTTCAAAAGGCTTCGGCACGCACACTTACGCAGGCAAGCAGCCGGTGCGCACGGCGGATTTGTACGACGTGGCTTCGGTGACGAAAATCGCAGCGACAACGCTGGCGGTGATGAAATTGTGGGAAGAAAAAAAGCTCGACCTCGACGGCACGGCGGGCGAGTACGTACCAATGCCGGAAAAATCGAAGGTGCGGAACGTCAAAATCAGGGAGTTGCTGCTGCACTTTTCAGGCTTGCAGGCGCAGATGCCAATTGCCCGGTATTACAATTACCGCAACGTGCCGACGAAGGGATGCAACGATTATTTCTGCAAAAAACCCTCGCCGTACTTCAACGTGCAGGTGGACGAAGATTTGTTTCTGCGCAACGACCACCCCGACTCGATTTGGGCGAGGGCGATGCGGCTGCCTGTTTCGACCAAAAAATACTATCACTACAGCGACGTCAATTATTTCGTCCTGCAAAAAGTGGTGGAAAACCTGACCCAGCAGCCGCTCGACTACTTCGTTTCCGAGACTTTTTACCACCCGCTCGGCTTGCGCCGCACCACTTTCAAACCTTCCATCCGCTTTGAAAAATGGCAAATCGTGCCCACCGAGCAAGACCGTTTATGGCGGAAAGACCTCGTGCATGGCTACGTCCACGACCCGGCAGCGGCGCTGCTTGGCGGGGTGGCGGGCAGCGCCGGTGTGTTCGCCAATGCGGAAGATTTGGCGGCGCTTTTTCAAATGATGCTGAACGAAGGAAATTACGGCGGCGCCCAGTTTTTCCAGCCGGAAACGGTGCAGGAATTTGCCATCAAAAAGCATGGCATCCACCGGGGATTCGGTTTCGACAAGCCTGTGAACCGGCGCTTTCCGACTTACTCGCCGCACGTTTCGCCGGAAACTTACGGGCACACGGGCTTCACTGGCACCTGCGTTTGGGTTGACCCGAAATCCAGGCTGGTCTATGTTTTCCTGTCGAACCGGGTGCATCCGAATGCCCGGAACGGGAAGATTTTCACGGAGGGCATTCGCAGCCGGATTCATGAGGTGGTCTATGATGCGATGGGGACTTTCGAGGGGGTGGTGCCGGAGTTGAGCATCGAGTCGGAGATATTGGAAGGAGAGTAAAAGCCAACGAGCATTGATTTGACAATTTTGAACCTGAGTAAAATCATTCCGCCTATCTCGCTTGAACTGCTTTTGAGTCGCTTTTGTCATCTTGGAAAGACCTGTCTGCGTCCCAGGAACGTCTGCAAGTCGCTTTGTCATTCTCGTAGAGAACCTCTGCGCTCCATTGAGCAAGTAG
>CAZHLB010000835.1:1396-3312 GCA_964533005.1 uncultured Saprospiraceae bacterium | reverse complement strand
CAGGACGGTTCCTCTTCGAGGATGACAAAAGCGACGCAGTGCGACATGGCGAGACATGGACGGTTCCTCTTCGAGGATGACAAAAGCGACCCAGTGCGACGTGGCGAGGCTTGGACGGTTCCTCTTCGAGGATGACAAAAGCGACTCAGACCAGACGGGCTAAACATGGCTTTCCATGCAAACAGCGATGTCAATGAAAGATGAAGAAGGTAAGCTTGAGCGAGGTTGGGCTAACAAAGGAAGGACTGAATGAGAGGCAATAATTCTTTTCCGAAGGGAGGCGGCGGCGCAGTTTTTTGTTCCACCAAAATCAAAGTAGTGTTCGCCTGCGGCAACCGAGTCTTGAAAAAATGCGTCTGAGCAAATACGTCCGGTGCGTTCAGCTTGAAATCGGTGGGAAACAGCAGGTAGTCCGCATCGAGTTTGACAAATTCGGTCGTGCAGTCGGCGCACTTGTGCGGGTCGTCGGAGGCGCACGGCGAGCCACATTTTTCGCCCTGGCAGCAAGCCATTTCAGCCTGCTTTTGCTCAACCTCGGCACAAAACAAAGAGGTCGAACTTTCCTTTTTGCAGTAGCAATATATATGGTGTACGCTCAACCCGGTCGAGGACAGCAGCACCGTGGAGGCGAGCCAGAAAACGAGGATATGTCGAGCTATTTTTTTCAAGCGTAGAATTGTGCGGCAAAGATAAAACCAACTCAAAAACCACCGGGGTTGCAGCTTGGTTTAACAACTCCGAAACAGGGATGAGAGATGAGGGACGAGGGATGAAAAATCATCCCTCATTCCTCATCCCTCATCCCTGTTTTTCTACCTTCGGCAATTCAACAAAAAAACTCATGCGCAATAAAGTCACCGCTGGTTTGTTCGCTCTTTTTTTCGGCACGTTGGGGCTGCATTGGTTTTACCTGGGGCAGCGCACCAGGGGCATTTTGTATTTCATCGCCACCTTAATCACTTTTGCGTTTTCCGTGAGCAATGATGCGCCGTTTGTTTTGATTATGGCTTTGGTCGTGCTGATTGACACCCTGCTTTTGTTTTCCATGCCAAAAGAGGAGTTCGATGAAAAGTACAATGCTAAGTTTTTGAACAGCAAAGGGCAAAAAAGCGAGCAAGTTTTCACCGGCAAAAAGTCGCAAGCAGCTCGAAAACCCCAAGTCGCCGGCAACCCGAACAAAGCCGCCGGCATCGAAAAATTCAAAAATTACGACTACGACGAAGCGATTGGGGATTTCAAATTGGCGCTCGCCGACAAGTACGACGACCCTGCCGTGCATTTCAACCTCGCCTGTTGTTATTCTTTGCTGGAAAAATCAGCGCCCGGCTTTTTTCATCTTGCCCGTGCCGTGCAATTCGGATTCGTGGATTTCGACAAAATCGAGAAGCATGAGGCTTTGGCTTTTTTGCGCACGCAGCCTGAATTTCAGGAGTTTATGAAGAATGGCTACCAGTTTCGAACTGCCTTGCCGCTGCCGGAAAACAATGGCGCAAAGGAAAATTCGATATTAAAAGAAGCGAAGGAGGAAGAGAATTTGCTCGAGCAAATCAAGCGGTTGTCGGAGTTGAGAAACCAGGGAATTTTGACGCAGGAGGAGTTTTTGACGCAGACGAAGCAGGTGTTGGGGCGGTAATTTTTGAGACGTTTCAACAACACGTTTTTTTCAACACATAGTCACATAGACCACATAGGTTGCTGATTTTCAAAAAACTATGTTCACTATGTGACTATGTGTTGAAAAAAAATGCGTGTCGGTTAATCCTTCATTTATCCAAAAAACTCTCCTCGAAAAACCTGGACCGCCCCCCCGCAAAGCCAAACTTCCACAAAACCGCCAGCGCCATTCGGCTGAAACCGCACCTTCAAATCGCCGCCTTTGGTTGAAATCGCCACCTCGTCCTTGCTCGCCTTGCCAT
>CAZHLB010000835.1:0-1386 GCA_964533005.1 uncultured Saprospiraceae bacterium | reverse complement strand
GCCGCCGTCACCCCCGTCCCGCAGGAAAGCGTTTCATCTTCAACGCCCCGCTCGTAGGTGGCGACAGCGATGCCGCCTGTTTTTTCCTCTACAAAATTGACGTTGATGCCTTTCTGCCGGAAACGGTCGGAGTAGCGAATCACCTGCCCGCTTTCCACCACGTTCAGGTCGTCGAGGTCTTCCACAAAAATTACGTAGTGAGGCGACCCGGTATTGAGAATGAAATAATCCTCGCCAGCTTCAACTTGCCCGACGTCGCTCATTTTCATTTCAACCCAATCGTTGCCTTCGATGATTGCCTCGTGCTCGCCATCCGTTGCGATGAATCGGCACTGACGCTCGATGATGCCCAGAAATTTTGCGAAGGCGACGATGCACCGGCTGCCGTTGCCACAAAATGTGCTGAGACGACCGTCGGAGTTGAAATAGACCATCTCGAAATCGTAGCCGGATTTTTCTTGCAGCAAAATCAACCCGTCTGCGCCGATGCCGAAGTGGCGGTCGCACATTAGTTTAATAAGTGCCGTGTCCGATTTGGATAAAAACTGCTCCCGGCGCTGGTCAATCAGCACGAAGTCGTTGCCGCTGCCCTGGTATTTGAAAAATGGAATGCGCATAATTCTGATTCAAACGATTGTCAAATGTGTCAAGTCCAGACTGGAAATCCGGCGGCAAATTAGTTCTTTTGCTACCCGTTGAAAAAACGCCCTCGCAACCCGGCAAGGTTTTCCTCGTTTCAGCAAGCAATTTTCCCTGCACCCTCTTAGTTTTGTCTACCCAAACGAAGAAAGGCTAACCTTTTTCTGCCGCTTCCAACTTTCCCAAAATCAAAGAAGGCTTCTAATTTTCGCTCACTAAAATCACTCGAACTGCGTCCTCCAGTCGCTCAAACTAACTATTATGAAAAGTATTTTTCCTGTTGTTGTATCCTCCATTCTGAGCGCCATCCTGGCGGTTTTGCTTTACAAAACCTTTGAAACCCCGCAGAAAATCTTCATCGAAGGCGGTGACGAAGGGGCTGCCGTCTATACCAATTTTGGCGACGGAGACCTGCTCGCAGGCAAAGTGCAGCGGACATTTCTCTCGTCCTCGCCGACCGATTTTATCTCCGCAGCCGAGCGGGTAACGCCCGCCGTCGTCAACATCCGGGCGATGGAAAGCACCAATTACAGTTGGTGGGGCAGCGGCTCGTACAGCTCTTCGTCGGGTTCGGGGGTCATCATTTCGCCGGATGGTTACGTGGTCACGAACAATCACGTCATCGAAGATGGCAGCCGCTACGAAGTTACCCTCAACGACCGGCGGGAGTACGAAGCCCGGCTGATTGCGACCGACCCTTTCACCGACCTCGCCTTGCTGAAAATCGAAGCATCGAACCTGCCTTTC
>CAZHLB010000834.1:0-3317 GCA_964533005.1 uncultured Saprospiraceae bacterium | reverse complement strand
AGTTCGATGCTTTCTCACAATCCTTGTTCAATCAACGACTTATAGAGTTATGAGCTATTGAGCTGTTGAGTATTAATTTAGACTTTGGACACTTTTGAAAAGCATAAAACATGCAACTGACAGAACTCATTTCCGCCATCCAAACAACCCACGAATTCACCCAGGCTTTGCAGTCCGGCAGGTAATTCGGGGGGCAGTGACCCCCAAATTGCAAGAAATTGAAAATCAATCAATTGGAATTTTGCAGGCACTGGCTGCAAAATTTCAACCGAATGAAATTTTCTCGACGCTGTTGAGAAAATTGGAAACGCTGAAAGCACGAAAATGAGCAAAACGAACATACACCCCACCAACCCTTACGCCCAACTCCTCGACCAAATCGAACAGGAAGTAGCCGAGGGACGCAAAAAAGCCGTCGCTGCCATCAACCAATCCATGGTCGCGGCTTACTGGAACGTCGGGCGGCATATTGTGCAGTTTGAGCAGGACGGCAAAGCGCGGGCAGACTATGGCTCAAAACTGCTGCACAACCTTTCCCAAGACCTCACGGCGCGGCTTGGAAGTGGTTTTAGCCATAGCAACATCAACTATATGCGGATGTTTTTTCTCGAATTTCCAATTTTGGAGACGGCGTCTCCAAAATTGAGTTGGGGGCATTGGTTCGAGATTTTGAAGATATCCGACCCGCTCGAACGCTCTTTTTTCCAAAAACAAACCGAAATCGAAGGTTGGGGTGTGCGCGAACTCAAGCGTCAGAAAAACAGCCTCCTTTTTCACCGCATCGCCAGCAGCAAAGACAAATCGGGCGTGCTCAAACTCGCCCAAACAGGGCAACTCGCCGAAACACCGGAGGACATCCTGCGCGACCCCTTCGTGCTCGAATTTTTGAAAATGCCCGAGCCGCAGCACTGGCACGAAAGCCATTTGGAGGAAAGGCTCATTTCGCAGTTGCAGCAGTTTTTGTTGGAACTGGGCAAGGGTTTCGCTTTCGTAGGCCGGCAGTACAAAATCCAGGTGGGTGGGCGGTTTTTCCATGTGGATTTGGTGTTTTACCACCGCATCTTGAAGTGTTTCGTGCTGATTGACCTGAAAAAAGACGAGGTTGAACACAGCGACATCGGGCAGATGAATTTTTACCTCAACTACTTCCGGGAAGAAGAAAACACCACCGGCGACAACGAACCAATCGGAATCATACTCGCCCGCGAAAAGCACGAATTGGTCGTTCGGTACGCAATGGGGAACCTCAACGCCAATCTTTTTGTCGCCAAATACCAATTGTACCTGCCCGAACGGGCAGAATTGGAGCAAAAACTAAAAGCGATTCTGGAAGATGACACCAAAGGATTGCAGCATGGCGAAACGTTTTGAGCAAAAAAAGCCCCTTGAATAATAATTGAACTGTATTCAACCCCCATAACCGCAGTATGATGAAGCATACTTCTCCTTTCAAATTCCTCGATGCCTTCACGGTGCGTGACCGGGACGAGTTCTTCGGGCGGGACACGGAGGTGGACGCCCTGTACGGCATGGTCTTCCGCACACCGCTCACGCTGGTGTACGGGCTGTCGGGCACGGGCAAGACCAGCATCATCCAATGCGGTTTGGCGAGCCGCTTCGAGGGCCCCGACTGGCTGCCGTTTTTCCTGCGGCGCAACCAAAACATCAATGACTCGCTGCGGGACGCCTTGCTGAAAGACTTCTCCGGCGCTCCGCCCGACACGCTGCCCGGCATCATCTCGGCGCTCTTCGACGACTACCTGCGACCCGTCTATCTGATTTTCGACCAGTTCGAGGAGCTTTTCATCCTCGGCAAAGAGCCGGAGCAAAAAGCCTTCGCCGAAAACCTGCGCCAACTGATTGACCGCAAGCTGCCCTGCCGGGTCATTCTCGTCATCCGGGAGGAGTACCTGGGGCAGTTGTACAATTTGGAGAAAGAAATCCCGACCCTCTTCGACCACCGCCTGCGCATCGAGCCGATGAGCAACGCACGGGTCGGCGAGGTGCTGCAAAAGTCCTTCGCTCAATTCAACATCCGCCCGGAAGCGCCTGCGGAGACGCTTTGCGACCTCATCATCGAAAACGTCAGCGGCGGCAAGTCCGGCATCCAGTTGCCCTACCTGCAAGTCTATCTCGACCGCCTCTACCAGGCGGATTACCGCCGCACCTTCGGCGAGGCAGCACCCGCCGAAGCGCTGCCCGAATTGGAGTTTACCCGGCAGGAAATCACGGACTTCGGCAGCATCGAAGGCGTCCTCGACGACTTTGTGCGGGAACAGTCGGAGGTGCTGCAACGGCGGCTGGAAGCGCAGTTTCCCGGCGTCCCGGAAAAAGCGGTGCGCTCGGTGTTGGATGCTTTCGTGACGGAGGAGGGGACGAAGCGACCGGTGTTTTTTATCAGGGAACAGGCGTGGCTGCTGCCGGATGCGGGTTCGCTCGCCCATTTTCCGAAGCTGGGAGCGGCGGCGCTGACCTTTTGTTTTGAAAAGCTGGAAGCTGCCCGCCTGCTGCGCATCACGGATAACAGCATCGAATTGGCGCATGATAGCCTGGCGGCTTTGATTGACGGACAGCGCAGCGGGGAACAGCGGTTGCTCAATGAGGCTAAAAGGCGTATTACTGCTGCTTTTCTGGAACATGAAAAGAGCGGAGTGTTTTTGACAGAGCGGCAGCTATCAGGTATAGAAGTATTTAAGCCTCAACTTGAATTGGACGAACGGGAGCAAGTTTTTTTAAAAAACTGCTATACAAACCTTGAGCGACAAAAGTTAGAAGTAAAAATAGGAAGGCTATTAGAGGAATCTAAAGAACGAAACCACAAGCTCCAATTAATGGAAAGTGAATTGAAAAGTAAACGAGGAGCAAGACTAATGGGAATAACTTTAGGGGGAATGTTCTTATTAGCTTCAACTTTTGTAAGTGATGACCAACAACTGTTTTTTATCATAATAGCAGCAGGCATACTTATGATTCTACTAAGAGTAATCGGTATGTACAAAGACAAAAAGCTGGAAGCTGAGTTAAAACAAGCAGCTCTAATAAATACTCATCAAATTGAAGAATTGAATGGGCAATTAGAATTGATAAAAAAGCATTTTGAGCCAAATCCTTCCAAATAGAAGCTAACCCGCTAGGCAGCAGTCTATCACTCGGACGGGCTGAAAGACAAGGTGACGGCAACGGATATGGACGCAGAAGTAAACATGAGGCATAAAATCATTCCTCACGAAGCTTTTGACAAATTTTGAAATTCATCTTCCCTCCAGGATGTCAGCACAAGCACTCAAAATCCCGAAGGGATTGAACGTGAATAACCC
>CAZHLB010000833.1:218-3317 GCA_964533005.1 uncultured Saprospiraceae bacterium | reverse complement strand
GACATCGCCCATCTGACCATCTTCCATTCCATCAACAATCATGTAATCATGTAATCTGCAATCATGTAATCAACACGGGTAAGAAATCGGACTTACCTTTTGACAAACTTATACCTGCCGCTTTTCCCCTCAATTTCGATTTCTAAAAAATAGAAGCCGGGCGCAAATTCTCCCATGCCGACTTGCCATTCCTCCCCTATTTCCAAGTTTGAAGTTTGCATCAATTGCCCGGCGGCATTGAAAATTCGCAGGGTCGCAGCCCCGGGCAGTGAATTTTCATCCAACTGAATGCGCAAAAGGTCGCTCGCCGGGTTGGGGAAAATTTTCAATGTGCCAACAGCAATTTCTTCCACATCATTCACCAGGAAAATTTCGCACCAGGTATCATTTTCCGGTTCGGCATCCAGCCGGTCGTCGGGCACGGCTGTCCAAAAACAGACTTGAATGAGGCTGTCCGGTTGCCCCAGGTATTTGAAATAAAAAAAATCGTTGAAAGACAAAGTGGTGTCTTCCTCCGGCGCCAGCTGTAAATTCTGATAAGCCTTGCCAAAAATTTGCTCCTGCGGGCAAATGGATGGATAGGGTGGATAGAATTTAACCCGGAGCGTCAAATCGTTCAGCGTATCGCTGCCATAGTTTTTGACTTGAACCGTGATGTCTTTGAAATCTATGAAATAATGAGGTTCCAAAGGGTGACCGCCTGTTCGCAAAGTTGGCAGTTGTCCGGCAGCAACTCCTATCACGCCTGCGTCCTTTCCGTAGTTAGTTGTGCCGCCATCGAAAGTGTAGGATTTCACGAAAAGCGAACTGTTGGAATGAAAGCCTTCGCCATAAATTTCATCGCCCGCCAGCAAAACGTCGTCCTCCCGCAAGGCAATGGCTTTGAAATATTGCTGACTGCCCGTAAGCGTAAAACTGTTCAACAGTTGCAGCGAGAGGTCGTACAAATAGGCTCTGGGCTCATCCGTCAACACCGCCAATTTGTCTTCGGAAAAAAAATAATCCACGATGTCGTCGCCAGGAAAAAGCAGGACGCCTACTTCCGTGAAATCGGAAGCCAGGTAGTGAAGCGAATCGAATCGCAGCCAACCGTAGCCATTCGGTGCAACGTCGAACCTTGCAAAATCAAAGCCTGGCAGCGTGTCGAGCGGTTCGCCCTCCGCATTAAAAATCAGCAATCCCTCGTCGGAGAAAATCAGCAGGGAGTCTCCCGGATTGATTGCTAATTCTTCGATGAAACCGGATGGAAATGTTTTTTCCCAAAGCACATCGTTGCCGTCAGTACTTCTTTTTTGAAGCAGGCAATGTTCGGGCGACTCAAATTTTTCAAGCCGGACAACCCATTCACCTGAGCTGAACGCAGCGCCGACGGGGTCATAAGTCAGGAACAGGTCTTCAAAAAAAACGCTGGCAGCCGTCACGTTCCAATCTTTGTCAAAAATCAAGTAGCCAGGTGGTGTGCTCACGTCGCATTGCCAACCATTCAGCAAGACAGCTAACGACGAGTCGGGCAGTTCAAAAATATCATTCAATGTTCCCAAAATCCCAATGGGGAGTGGAATCCTTGCCACTTCATTTCCGGCACTGTCCAGCACCGCAAAGCCAGTTACAAGGTCGTAGTTGGGTTGCTTTTGAACGGCGACAATTTGCTTGCGAGCGGTGAGCAAAATATCGTCGCCAAAAGAATCATATCCAAGATTTCCCGTCCATTCCAAATCCTGGCAAAAGCAAAAAGCAGGCAGAAAAGCGAGCATCGAAAAGAGGAAAGCTTTTTTCATAGGGCAGAAATTTTTGAGGCGGCAACCTGCGATTGGGCAATCGAACCGGCTTGCCACCGGGTTAAAAAAATGCTTTCCAAACCTAAAATCTAAATTTGACCCACATCAAAACTTGCAATCAATCCGCAATCCAATATGCAAAACCAACTCCAGCGCAAGCTCACCCTCTACGGTCTCACCATGATAGCCGTCGGTTCCTGCATCGGTTCCGGCATATTTCTCACCCCCGGAGGGGTCGCCAAGGCTGTTCAAAACCCGACCCTCATCTTGCTTACCTGGGCGCTCGGCGGCTTGTACGCATTGTCGGGGGCGCTGACATTCAGCGAGTTGGGTGGGATGTTTCCAAAATCGGGCGGCGTGTATGTCTATCTGAAAGAGGCTTACGGCGAGATGTCAGGCTTCCTCTACGGCTGGGTTATTTTGCTGATAATCAACACCGGCGCCCTCGCCGGGCTTTGCGTCGCCTTTGCGGAATACCTGAAAATCTTCGTCCCCGGCATGGGCGAAGGCGCAAAAACCGCTCTTGCCGCTGCGACCATGCTCATCTTGACTTGCGTCAACATGTTTGGCGTGAACGTGAGCCAGGGACTTTCCAATTTTTTCACCGGGCTGAAATTGCTCGCCATCGCAGCCATCATCGTCGCCGGGCTGGTTTTTTACGACCCGGCGAAGGTTGACCTGCATTTTTCCCTGAGCCAAAACCTGCCTGCCAACCTCCTCCCCGCCGTTTTCATCGGCTTGATTGGGGTGTTTTTTTCCGCAGGCGGCTGGCACCACGCCAGCTACGTCGCAGGTGAAGCTGTCGAGCCTCAGCGCACCGTGCCGAGGGCAATGTTTCTCGGCGTGCTCATCGTGACGACGGCTTATTTGTTCATCAATTTTGCCTACATGCGCCTGCTGCCGCTGTCTGAAATTGCCGCCACGAACACGGTGGCGGGCGATGCCGTGGGGACGCTCGTTCCCTGGGGCGGCAAGGCGGCGGCGATTGCCATCGGGCTGTCCATTTTCGGAACCATCAGCATTTACACCATGTCTGCGCCGAGAATCTATTTTGCGATGGCGCAGGACGGCATCTTTTTCAAAAAACTCGCCGAGGTGCATCCCCGCTGGCGAACGCCGGTTTTTGCGATGCTCGTGCAGGTGGCTTGGGCGCTGCTGGTGTTGCTGTTTTTTTCGGGGCTGTTCGACAAAATCATCACGTTCGTCACTTTCATGGACATTGCTTTCATGGGACTGGCGGGAGCGGCGGTTTTTGTTTTCCGGCGGAAAATGGCAGGCGCCGAGCGTCCGGTGCGGGCTTGGGGATACCCGGTCGTGCCAG
>CAZHLB010000833.1:0-208 GCA_964533005.1 uncultured Saprospiraceae bacterium | reverse complement strand
TTGCAGTGAATACTTTGCTGGAAAGACCGGAGCAGGCGCTGCCTGGATTGGGATTGCTGGCGGCGGGAGTGGGGGTTTATTTTTTGTTTAAACGTGTTGAAGATTAAAGAACTTGTGGCTCATGTCGGGTTTGGGTGACCCGGTAGCACAGCCTTTAGGCTGTTCCGGTGTCCGCCGTTCACGGCGGAGGCTGCTTTGAAACTTCCTC
>CAZHLB010000832.1:0-3320 GCA_964533005.1 uncultured Saprospiraceae bacterium | reverse complement strand
CCTGCCATCTGTCATGACATCAACAATCATGTAATCATGTAATCA
This sequence comes from uncultured Saprospiraceae bacterium, assembly GCA_964533005.1. Lineage (GTDB taxonomy): Bacteria > Bacteroidota > Bacteroidia > Chitinophagales > Saprospiraceae > UBA6168. The sequence continues at coordinate 3,275 of CAZHLB010000832.1, read as the reverse complement.
TCAATCATTTAATCCTTCTGATGGTCAATGAAGCCAACACATTTTAGTCTTTCCAAGCCAGCTTTTCCTCCCGAACTTCCACCAACCCTTCATCCTGCAAAAACTCCAGCGCCCGCAGCACCGACGGCTGCCGATTCGCCGCAAAAGCATCTAAAATCTGCCGCTCGGTCAGACTCTCCCGTTGAAGCAAACTGCTGATTTTCAACTTATACCGCTCAAAATCCTCCGGCGAAAGCTCCGTTTTTGTACGCCCCAGGCACACGTCGCAAACGCCGCAAGGCTCGGCTTTTTCACCAAAATATTGCAGCAACTGCACGCTCCGGCAGCGGGGCGTGGTGGCGTAGGCGATGGCTTTTTCGATGCGTTTTTTGTGTCGCTCCTTGCGAAGATTGAACTGGTGCAGGTCAATGGTCAGGTTTTCCGCCTCGACTCGCTCTTGGATGAACATGAGTTGCGGCTTGTCTTTGGCGGGTCGGTAGTCAATGATGTTTTCCCGGTGAAGCTGCTTCAATCCTGCGACAAACTCGCTCACCGGCATCTTCAAAAACCGGGCGATACTGTTCTCGCTCAAGGTGACAAAATGAAAAAACGCCCCTTCCGACAATCGCAGTAAAGTCTTGACAATCAACTCCAACTTAGGATTTTTTAAGCCATAATCGTAGAGTTGCTCCTTGTTCACTCGCATCGTAAACACCGACGGCAGATTCACTGCATCGGTCATGGCAATCCAGCCTTCCTGCGCCAAAATTTTCAGGCAAGCGTAGGTGGGCAAGATTTCCAGCTTGAAATTTTCGCAAAAGTCCTCCACCTCGAAGTCGAAACTCTGCCCTTTGCCACCGCCTGTCGCCAGTTGAAAATAGCTGCCGAGCGCCCGGTAAACCCGCCGGATTTCCTTGATGGGGGGAAACGACGCCAGGAAATTTCGCTCCAGCGCAAACCTGTCCTCCTCGGCGTAAAGCAAAACGGCGTAGGATTTTTTGCCATCCCTGCCTGCCCTTCCCGCCTCCTGAAAATAGGCTTCGAGGCTGTCCGGCAAATCCAGGTGAACCACCGTCCGCACGTCCGGCTTGTCAATGCCCATGCCGAAAGCATTGGTGCAAACCATGATGCGGGTGCGCCCGGAAATCCAGGCATCCTGCTTGGCGGAGCGCTCCTCCGGCGGCAACCCGGCGTGGTAAAAATCAGCGGAGACCTTTTTTTCAACTAAAAAACGAGCGGCTTCCTTCGTCAATTTTCGATTCCTGACATAGACGACGCCGCTGCCGGACACCTTATTAATAATGTCGAACAGCTTCGCCAGCTTGTTTTCTTCTTGCAAAACCACGTAGGCGAGGTTCTCCCGTGTGAAGCTTTTCTGAAAAACCTTTCCGTTTTTGAAGCCCAATTTATCCTGGATGTCCGTCACGACCTCCTTCGTTGCAGTAGCAGTCAATGCCATCACCGGCGTTTTTGGCAGCCACTCCCGCACCTCTGCAATTTGCAAATAAGGCGGTCTGAAATCGTAGCCCCACTGCGATACGCAATGCGCCTCATCCACCGCTAAAAGGTTGACATTCATGCGTTTGATGCGTTCCCTGGCGAGGTCGGTGACGAGGCGTTCCGGCGAGAGGTAAAGCAGTTTCACGCCGCCAAAAACGCAGTTGTCGAGGATGCGGTCAATATCTTTGTAGTGCATTCCCGAAAAAATGGCGGCGGCTGGAATATTGCGTTTTCCGAGGTTTTGCACCTGGTCTTTCATCAAGGCGATGAGCGGCGAAACGACGATGCAAATGCCTTCCTGGCAAAGCGCCGGCACCTGAAAACAAAGGGATTTTCCACCCCCTGTCGGCAGCAGCGCCAGGGTGTCGTTGCCATCCAAAACCGATTGGATGATATCCTCCTGCATGGGGCGGAAGGCGTCGAAGCCCCAGTACTGTTTCAATATGTTGATTGGCGTGTCGAGCATGGAATATTGAATCTCGCATTTCGGATAAGGGCTTTCCTATAAAAATTCAAAACGCCATTTTTTCAACACATAGTCACATAGTTCACATAGTCTTCCTGACTTCCACCCTAAAAGCTATGAGAACTATGTGACTATGTGTTGAAAAAAGAGCCTTTGTGTTTTTATGGGAAAGCCCTTCATTTCGGGTAGCGAAGATTTCCGAAATCTTGAAGATTTCGCAAATCCAGGCTCGTTTGCGTAAAAATACGCACTGAAAATTACGGGCTAACCCGTATTGGATAAACCAACCAAGCCGACCTACCTTTGCCATGCTGCGAAAATTCAATCGCCCTCACTTTTCAATCACATGGCTGCTCTTGCCAATTTATTCTTCGACCCATTCTTATCATTCAAATAGCGCAGCAAAACTTTCAACTGGTCTTCCCGGAATAATTGTAATCCCGTGAGTGCTTTGCTTCATGCTGTTTAAGCATGATTCAATCTTGCATTGCATCAATGCACTTGCCGGGGACTTTTCTACCAAGCAAATAATTAAAAAAATCGTGGTGGAAAGAGAAACTACCCAAGCCAGGCTGCTGCGGTAGTCCGTTGCAGGCTTGCAACTATTGCATTCAATCAATCACAATCAAAAACAATACTCAATTATGAAAAAGACAAGCACACTGTTCTTCTGCATTTGCCTCTCCGTTTTTGCATTTGCTCAAAGCAACAGCAACAACCTCGCTCAGACCGGTTCCGGCAACTCGGCAAGCATCACGCAAGTTGGTACGCAAAACAAGACCTTGGTCGTCCATACGGGCGACGACAACAGCCTCACTTTGGGTCAAAACGGCAGCTCAAACACTGCCGAAAACCAGGTGACTGGCAGCGAAAATCAGATTTTCATTCAGCAGGTAGGCGGCACGAACAACGCCGTTACCATCATCCAAGCCAACAGCAACACGGCTTCCGTTTCCCAGGAAGGCGATAACAACGTTGCCAACCAGACTTTGCAATCCGACGACAGCCGTGCCAGCATTTTCCAGGAAGGCGACAACAACCAGTCCATCCAACAGCAGTTGGGCGTGGGCAATCAAACTGCCATCGTGGACATTGTCGGCAACGACAACAACTCGACCCAGGCGCAAAACGGTGAGAACAACTACTCGAACCTGAACGTCGTCGGCAGCACGAACATTGACATCATCCAGCAAAACGGCGTGTCAAACAGCATGGGCGCAATGGTGGAAGGCAATGGCAACCAAATCAACATGTTGCAAAATGGCAACAACAACTTCGCCGGCGCCAACCACGACCCCCGCCTCCTGCACCCCGGCGATGGCAACAGCAT
>CAZHLB010000831.1:0-3327 GCA_964533005.1 uncultured Saprospiraceae bacterium | reverse complement strand
GCCATTCCATCAACAATCATGTAATCATTTAATCTTCAATCATTTAATCAAAAAAAACAGGTTGAAACATATCGTGCCGGGTTTCAAAACCCCGCCTGCACCTGCAAGCTCCAAATCCTGCCCGGCAACCAACTCGCCGGAGCGTCCACGCCAATCAATCGGGCATCCGGGCGAGCTTCGGTGCGAGCTTCGAGGGAGTTGAGGTATTGAAATTCAAGGTGTTGCAGGGAAAATTCATACCGCACTTCGGGGTCGGCTCCTTGGTATTTCGTAAGCGTGAAAAGATTTTGAGCGGTGACGGCGAGGCGGAGATTTTTCACCACCCGGCTTTTGCCAAAGTGGAAGCGGTAGCCGAGCGTTGCGTACTGGATCTGGGTGTAGGAAGCGTCTTCCACGTAGTAGTCCGACAGGGAATTACTCGAGTTCCTTTCCTCTTTAAATCCCTCCGTCAGCAGCACATTTCCCCACCAAAGGTGGGGCGATTCATTCAAAAGCCGGTTGAAATTGACCAATGAATGCCCATAAGCGCCTCGAAGCAAGAAGCTGAAATCCAGGCTTTTATAGCGCATTTCGCTGAAAGCGCCGAGCAGCTTTTCCGGCAATCCATTGCCAACGACTGCCCAGGTGTAGTTCCAGGAATCCTCCCTTTTCAAATTGTCAGGGTCGCCGTTGACGGTCACGTAGCCGTAAAGCTCTCCGAGCGGCTTGCCTTCTTCGAGGTGGTAGCTGATAAACCTATTATTGTAGCCATTTCCTAAATCATAACCGAATGCCTCAGTTTTCTGCGTTGCGCTCAATTTTTCAAGGGTAGAGCGAGCGGTCGAGCGCTGCAATCCCACTTGCCAGGTGAAATTTTCCTTTTGAAAAATCACCGCTCCGAGGTTCCATTCGACGCCCCGGTTTTTGATTGCCGCCGAGTTTTCCCAAATGTAGTGGTCAACCTGGCTGGTAGAATTTTCCAAATACCGCTTGCGGATGAGGTCGCTCGCCTTCGAGCGGAAGAAATCGAGCGAACCGAACAGCCTGCCTTTGGCAAAACTGACGTCGAAACCAAGGTTGCGCTCCGACCTGGTTTCCCATTTCAAATCGGAGTTTTCCATGCCGGTAATTCTCACTCCAGGCACCTTTTCTCCATTCAAATAAGTGAAGGAGGAACCCTTCACCACCAACCGTTGCGACAGGTACGGCTCGGCAGGCACACCGCCCGTGCGACCAAAGCCGAAGCGAGGTTTGAGATAATCCAACCAATTGGCATTCAGCCATTTGTTTACGTTCACGCCTGCGCTGACGCCGTGAAACCAACCTTGATTTTGGTGAAAACCGAGGCGGGAGGAACCTTCCCGCCGCAAGCTGGCATCCACGAAAACCCAGCCGTCGAAGTCAAATCCTGCGCTGGCAAACCAGGCGGAGAGGTCATGCACGTCGCCCGTTTTTTCCTTTGTGAAAAACATTGCGCCTGCGTCCAGCGTGGTGTTTTCCAAAGGCTCGAAGGAAAACGGACGGCGGGAAAAGCCGTCAATTTCATTCAGCGTCCAATCGTTGCGGATGCGCTGGAAAGAGTAGCCTGCCTGCCAGTCCAAGCCGATTTTCCAAAATTTTGCCTGCTGCCCCAGCTTCGCCGTCCACAAATCATTGGTGCGGTCGAGCCTCGCCTGGTCGGCTGCCCCTTTGACGCTGCGGAACAACCCTCGCAAAGCGCCGTCTTCGTCGTAGAAGGTGGTTTCGTTTTCGTTTTCCACTTGCCGGGCAAGCGTGTTGCCGACGAAAAAGCCTGCGGGCAAATTCCACCTCGCTTCCACCTGCCCCAGGTAGGCCGTCGTCAGGGATTGGCGGATGTTTTGGTCAATCATCGCCACCGGGTTTTGCGCTTGAAAACGAGTGAAATAGCCGCCGTGCGCTGCCGCAAAAGTGTCAGTCCCTCGAATGGGCGCAGTCGGATTGTACTCGACCGCATGTCCCCACGCCTGCGGGAAGCCGAGGCTGGCAGGGCGGACGTTTGCGCCAAGCAAAGCATTGATTTTCAGCTTGTTCTTGAAAAAACTTTGAGCGATGCGCCCCCGTAAATTCAAGTTGTAAAAACCCGTTTCCCGCAACGTGCCTTCTGCCTGCCGGTAGCCGAGCGAGAGGCGATACCGAGTGTTGGCTTTGCCGCCTTGAATACCCACGTGAGTTGCCAATTGGCGGGCGGTTTGCGTGATTTCGTCATACCAATGCGTTTCGCCGCCTTCGTCCACGCCGCCGAGGGAGAGGAACTTGTCTCTGCCGGCGACCGGCAAAAATTCCTTCACCGTTTCCACACCTGCATAAGCCTGATAATCAACGTGAATACCTTCGCCGCCGGGCTGTTTCGTCTCAATTTCAATCACGCCTGCGCTGCCCCGGATGCCATATTTTGCGGCAGCGGAAGCGTCTTTCAGCACCCGAATTTGCGCCACGTCGAGTGGGTCAATGGCTTGCAGCGAACTTTCGGCAAAGCCGTCCACGACGAAAAGCGGCGTCGCATTTTGCGTCAGCGAATGGATGCCTCGCAGGCGAATGGCGAAAGCTTCGTTCGGGTTGTCGCCAGCCCTGGCGATGCCCAAACCTGCGATTTTGCCTTGCGCCAACTGCACCGGGTCAGTCAAATGACCTTCGTTGAAATGCTCGCTGCCCACCTCGGCGACGGCTGCGGTTTGCCGAATTTGCGTTTGCAGGCGCAGCGAATCGGCGCTTTCCAAAGGCATTTCGAGGGGCAATCGGAGGGTGAAAAATGAATCCGCCGAGAGCGGAAAGGATGCCTTTCGTTTCTGGTATTTTACGATAAAACCTTGAGCGGCAAGGGGTAAGAAAATTTGAAACTTCCCATCCTCGCCCGTCACGACCTCGAATTTCGTGCCTGCCGCCCGCACGATTGCACCTACCAATGGGCTGCCCGTCGCATCGTCCAGCACCACGCCTTCGACCGTTCGGTTGGCAAATGGCAAAACCTGTCCCTTCACTTTGAGAGTGGGCATCGCCAGCACGACAGGCTCCTGCTTGGTGAGAAAAAACGCCTGCTTGCGACCGCCCGCCTCGACGACCCAAGCCTTGCCTTTTTCGGGAATGAAAATCTGGAACTGCCCGGCGGCGTCCGTTTGCACTTGGAAAGAAGTGCCTTTCACGGAGACGGTCGCCCCGGCAAGCGGCTTGCCATCGGCATCGGTCACTGTGCCGTTGACAGTGACTTGGGCGGCAATTTTTCCGCAGAGAAAAAAGGAAAGAAGTAGAATTATCCGCATGGCATCAGAAAAGGAGAGAGGTGGTTTTTTAATGGTAAATTTTTATAAAATTATAATTTAAAAAAAAAAC
>CAZHLB010000830.1:0-3337 GCA_964533005.1 uncultured Saprospiraceae bacterium | reverse complement strand
GACTTGCAGACAGTCAATGCGACTTATGATACAGCCTCGACTGAAAAATTTGAGATTCGATGACCTCCATGACCAACAATTTTCGCCGCTGGCGGGCGCTCTGGCATCCGGAAATGTATCACGGCTGGGGCAGGCAAAACGGCTATTTCGAAGGCTGGTATTTCAAGCTGGTGGACTTCGCAGAGCGGTTCGCTTTTGCCGTCATTCCTGGCATTTCGATGGGAAAAGACGAGGTGAGACACGCTTTCATTCAAGTGCTGGACGGCAAGCGGTGCGTCGCCAGCTACCACGAATTTCCGTTGGAAACATTCCTGCCCGGCGACCAGGAATTCTCGCTGGAACTCGGCGGCAACTTCTTTTCAACCCAAAAAATCAGGCTGGATTTGCCGGAACTGAGCGGCGAAATTCACTTCAAAAACACCACGCCTTGGCCCAAAATGCTTGGCGCACCGGGCATCATGGGCTGGTATTCTTTCGTGCCTTTCATGCAATGTTATCACGGCGTCGTCAGCCTGAACCACGATTTGACGGGGCAAATGAAAGTCTATGGCGAGGCGGCGGATTTTTCCGGCGGCAAAGGTTACATCGAAAAGGATTGGGGCGAGTCGTTTCCCCGCTCGTGGATTTGGCTGCAATCCAATCATTTCGAAGCCAAAGAACCTGTCAGCCTGATGGCTTCGGTGGCGCATATTCCCTGGCTGGGGAGCTATTTCATCGGCTTCATCGTGGGGTTTTTGGTGGGGAAAAAATTGCACCGCTTTGCCACCTACACCGGTGCGAAAATGAAGGCTGCGATGGACGAGCGGCATGTCTATCTGACTTTCAAAGACAGCCGTTTTCGGCTTGAAATTACAGGTACACAAGCCCCCGGTGCAAAGCTCGTTTCGCCCATCACCGGCAACATGACGGGCAAGGTGAACGAGAGCATGTTGGGCGTGATTCACGTCCAATTGTTTGAAAATGAGCGACTTGTTTTTGAAGGAACGGGCAGAAATGCAGGGATGGAAATTGCGGGAGACGTGCAGGAGTTGCTTGTTCAGAAATGACATTTTTTCAAGAAATATCATTTCTATTCGACTCAAAACCGCTTCAAATCCTTTCTCGAAAACGACCACTCCGGCGTGTTCAAGGTTTCACCAAAATCAAGTTCGTACCAGGGGTTGAGCGCAGGCTCCGATTGGTTTTTAAGCACGTGCATTTCCTGGGCAGGCATGTAACTCTGGGCGAGCAAAAACACTTTTTTGCCGCTTGCAGGATGCGCTGCAACGTCCACCACAATCACGGCATGACCCGGCGACCCACCTTGAATGAAGACGTCGCCAACCTGCAAATTTTCCACCGCTACCTGCTTCATTTCCTTTGATAATGAAAGCGTTCCGGCGTAGGTGAACACCAATTTCAGGTATTCCCGAAACGCTTCGTAGCTGTTGGAAGGCTGCGCCGTACGCTGCCATTCCGAGCGGTTGCCGGTGACTAAAATGCGCCAACCTTGCCGCCATTTGGTATAATCGGCACGAAAGCCATTGGTGAAATTGAAGTGAATTTCCTCGAAGCGACCTTGCTGAAAAAGATGCTCCGCCCGCAACCGCATCACGGCATCGGCGCATTGTTGAAGGTTTTCTTCGCCCACGTCGAGGTCAATTACGGCAGCGTGAACGTCTTGGCGGGCTTTTTTTTCACCGTTGAAAAGTAGGACGGGAGCGCCTGCCGGTTTGAGCGGCAAATTTTGAAGGTAGGCGGCAAAAGAATTGGCAGGTGCTGTTTCCCGCACGAAACCATCGGGCGGCGGGAAACGAGCAATAATCGAAGGCTCAATGCGGTCAGCACTTAAAATGCTGACCGCACTACTGACCTCACTTTTTTGAGGGCTTGCCTGCTCGCAAGCCGAAATCAGGAAGACCAGATTTGAAAGAAAAAATGTCCGTTTCATCGGTTTGAATGATTGGAAATGACGCCGTGAAAGTTTTGAATTGCCTTTGCCTGCCGCAGCAAAACCGCCCTGTCCTTACAGGTTATGTTCATCAATTGAAAACCGCCGCCGCCGCCCAATAACCCCGACCAGCGCCAAGTCCATTCCTCCACTGTCCGGGTTTCGCCGTTTTCGTACCACCAGCAGGTGTGCAGCCGGTCGCTGCCTTTGGCGAGGACGGCGGTGTAAATTTCGACCTCGCCGAGCCGCTCTTTTTGAATTCGGCTGAATTCGTAGCCGCTGCCTTGCCAGCAAATCCGGGGGTCGTGGCTCGCCCGCAGGAAGCCGGACGGCGGTTTGACGTAAACCAGGGCGGAGTCGTTTTCGAGTTTGAGCATCCCGTTTTCAGTCAGAGAAGTTTGAAAACCAGGCAGTTGGAAAGCTTGCAGGTTGGCGTTTTGAAAAACGGGTTGGTGGTCGGGGGCGTCGCCGGTGAAGATGAGCCAGGCGAGGAGGATAAATTTCTGGAGCGGAAGGGACACACCTTTCCGAAAGTTTGAAACTTTCGGAAAGGTTGGCTGCGGCGGGAAATCACCTTTCCGAAAGTTCAAAACTTTCGGAAAGGTCGTCCGCCACCTCGCCAGAAAATAAAAAGGCAACACCACGTAAACCGCCAACCCAATCAGCCCCCAAATCTCGTGCATCACCTCGCCCGGCATCACCTTGAAAAGCACCAGCGCCAACAGCCGGTTGAAGTTGGAAAAAATGGAAAGCACCAGCGCCAACGCCAGCCAAGCCGCCGTTTCCCAAAAAGAAAAAACCACCCCTCGCCGCCGCTCGAAGTGCGCTAAAATGAGCAAGCCGAGCAGCAGCGAAGTCGAGAGCAAATTCAATCCCATGCAGGCAGGGTCAACCGAAAACTCTGCCCCGCCGAGCGAAATCATGTTGCCAAATGCCTGCGTTTCGTAGCCCGCCAGTCGCAGCGATTTTGCCGCCAACTCGCTCATTTCCAATCGAATCGGAAAACTCCACACCTCAGCGACGTACTGAAAAACGGGCGAAATCACGACCCACAAAAACACCGGCAACCAATTGAGTTTGCCCCAACTCGTTTCCACCAAAAACAGCAAACCGAACCCTGCGCAGAAATAATAAGCCATGTTGCTGCGCTCGAAAATCAGCACGGCGCCTGCCACCAGCGCCCACCAGCCGAAGCGCCAACTACGCTCCGACACTTTGCGAACCAGCAACGGAGCAAGCGCCAAGCCGCCAAAAAACAGCAGCCGGACGCTCAGGTACTCGAATTTGAAATAGAGCAAAACGGCGGCGTAGGCGAGCAGCCAGAAGGTAAGATTGCCATGCTTTTTTAGAAAATTCATTTTGACTGGTCGGCACGGCGCAGTCACCCCCCCTGCCCCCCCTCGAGGG
>CAZHLB010000829.1:0-3351 GCA_964533005.1 uncultured Saprospiraceae bacterium | reverse complement strand
CGTCCACGTCACTTGCGTGTGGCGTGGACGGGTCTGCCTCCGGCAGATGACAAAAGCGACAAAGAGCGACAAAGGGAGCGGTAAAAAGCAGCTACTTTTTTTGCCCGCAAATAAAGCTGGCGCAGGGCATTTGCGAGTAAAACCAATGTCAAAATGCAGCCCGGCAGTTTCCCCGGAAGAACAGGGTGAGCGAACATCTGAATTTAGGGATGGGTTTTTACTGAGGAAAGTCTCGGGTAAAAACATGTCAACCATGAAAAAGCATTTTTTAATCGCAGGATTGTTCCTCAGCCTGCTGCTGGCAAAACCTGCCGGGGCGCAGGTGAACGTCAACATCAACATTGGCGCACAACCCGTTTGGGGGCCCGTCGGCTACGACTATGTCGAGTATTATTACCTGCCGGAATGGGAGGTTTATTACTACGTGCCCTCCCGCAGGTTTGTCTATTTGGACGGCGGTAATTGGGTTTTTGCTGCCGGATTGCCGCCAAGATTTGGGCACGTGGATGTTTTTACCACGTACAAAGTCGTGGTCAATCAGCCGAGAGCATACGTGTATTTTGACGACCACCGGGTCAAGTATGCCAAGTTTCGCAAGGCGAGGGGCGGTCAGGTAATCATCCGGGACAGCGACGACCCCAGATATTACGTGGTCAAAGGACATCCCAAGCACGTGCCGCCGGGTCAATTGAAGAAGCAGGACAAGGGCAAGGGCAAAGGGCACGGCAAGAAAAAAGGCTGACGTTTTGTGCGAGGGAAGCCATTTCCTTCCGAAACTTGGTCGAACATTTTGCAATGGTTTCCAGACCTGTCAGCACTTCAAGTGCTGACAGGTCTTTGCCACCATTCTCAACCTGAACTTCGTGCAACCAATTCCACCTTCCGAACTCATCCTCAACCCCGACGGCAGCATTTACCACCTCGCCTTGCGACCGGAACAACTGGCAAACACAATTTTGCTGGCTGGCGACCCCGGCAGGGTGGCGAAAATTTCCCGCCATTTCGACCGCATCGAATGCTCGGTGCAACACCGGGAATTTGTCACGCACACCGGCTGGCTCGGCGGCAAGCGCCTCAGCGCCATTTCCACGGGCATCGGCACTGACAATATTGACATCGTGCTGAACGAGCTGGATGCCCTTGTAAACATTGACTTTCAGACCCGCACCGTGAAGAAAAACCTGACTTCCCTCGACCTCATCCGGCTCGGCACGTCGGGCAGTCTTTCGGCGGAAATTCCGGTGGACAGTTTGGTGAGTTCTGCCTTCGGCGCAGGATTGGACAACTTGCTTTCCTACTATTTTTTTCAGCCTTCGGAAAAAGAAGCCCGCCTGCAAACGGCATTCGCCAGCTTCACCGAAACGCTTGGGCTTTCCTTGCAACCATTTGTTGCACAAGCAAATGAAGGATTGGTGGCGCAGGCGGGGCAAGGCATGTTCAAAGGCATCACGCTCACTTGCCCCGGTTTTTTTGCGCCGCAAGGCAGGACGCTGCGAGCGGCGAGCATTATCGGGCAGGCGTTTTTTGAAAAGGTGGGGACGTTCCGGTTCGAGGAGTTTGGCGTGACGAATTTTGAAATGGAGACCGCCGCCATTTTTGGTTTGGCGAAGTTGCTGGGGCACCGGGCGGCATCGTGCAATGCGATTATTGCGAACCGCATCAGCCGGGAGTTTTCGGCAGCGCCGGATGCGACGGTGGACAAGCTGATTTTGCACGTGCTGCAAAGGTTGTAGCTACCGCAGGGGTTTGTTTACCTTGCCTCAGCTTGTAAATTTGTCAAAAATTGAAAATGAAAACTTTGAAAGAAATCATTCGGGTTGACCCGGAAATTTTGGGTGGGACGCCTGTATTTGCAGGCACGAGAGTGCCCGTGCAGAGCCTTTTTTGGCATTTGGAAAAAGGCATTCCCCTGGAGGAGTTCTTGTTGGATTTTCCTTCGGTATCAAGAGAACAGGTTTTGGCTTTGCTGAAGGCTGCCGAAACATTTTTCCTGCCCAACAATCTTCGGAAAACCTATGAAATTGCTGCTTGACGAAAACCTCCCGCACCGCTTGCGCAAAGACCTTGCTCCGCATGAAGTTTCTTCCGTCAACCGAATGAAATGGAATGGAAAAAAGAATGGGGAACTGCTTCAACTCCTGCGGGAACATGGCTTTGAGGTTTTGCTCACCTTCGACAGGAACATGCAGTATCAACAGAATTTGCAGGCGGCGGGACTCATGATTGTTCTGTTGAAAGCTGCCGACAACGCTTACCTGACCTTACAACCACTCATGCTCGAAGTTTTAAAAATCTTGAGTCAAGGTTTCCAGCCTGGAATTTTTCAGGTGGATGCCGACGAATTTAACCCTTGACCGCAGGTTCATCCAAACAGAACCTTTCTGGCAATTTCAAGCGCCAGATTTAGCTTTGCCCTGGATTTTCAGACCGCATACGTTCGCCCTGCCATTTAAAGTCCTGATTGTCAATCTTGAAATCAATCATCAATCAACAACCATCAATCAACAATTCATGACTGTACTGACGCAACCGCTGTCTCGTCTCGTGCTGGAAATGGAAGAAAGTGCCACCATCAAAATGGCGCAAATGGCTCGTGAACTCAAAGCCAAAGGTCACGACGTAATTGACCTGAGCCTCGGCGAGCCTGATTTTGACACCCCTGCCCACATCAAGGAAGCCGCTAAACAAGCCCTCGATGCAGGTTTTACGAAGTACACGCCCGTGCCGGGTTTGCTCGAATTGCGCCAGGCAATCGTTGAAAAATTCAGGCGAGACAACGGTTTGGAATTTCAACCGCCCCAAATCGTCGTCTCCAACGGGGCGAAACAAACCATCGCCAACCTTGCCCTCGCCCTGCTCGACGACGGCGACGAGGCTATCCTTTTTGCGCCGTACTGGGTTTCGTACTACGAAATCGTGAAAATGGCGAGGGGTGTGCCCGTGCCTGTTTTCGCAGGCGTCGAGCAAGATTTCAAAGTGACGCCGCAGCAGGTGGCGGATGCCATTTCCGACCGCACCAAGTTTGTGCTGTTCTCTTCGCCTTGCAATCCGACCGGGTCGGTTTACAGTCAGGCGGAACTGGAAGCCATCGCCGAGGTGCTTGCGCCGCACGAGCACATCTATATTATTAGCGACGAAATTTACGAGTACATCAATTTCACCGGCAGCCACGCCAGCATTGGCGCAGTGCCGAGCGTGAAAGACCGCACCATCACGGTCAATGGTTTTGCCAAAGGTTTTGCCATGACCGGTTGGCGGTTGGGCTATATCGGCGCGCCGAAATTTATTGCCGACGCTTGCTCTAAAATTCAGGGCCAGGTAACCAGTGGCGCCTCTTCCTTCGGGCAAAAA
>CAZHLB010000828.1:0-3356 GCA_964533005.1 uncultured Saprospiraceae bacterium | reverse complement strand
GGCAAACTGGCGCACGGCGTCCGTTTCCGGGTCAATTTCAACCAAGCGCAGCAGGCGTCCGGCGTTGCCAGCCGCCGTGTTCGGGTTGTCGGCGACGCTTTGCAGGAAGGCGTAAACCTTGCCGTTCGGCGTGATGGCGACGCCCTCGAAACCCCGGTTCGCACGGCGCTTGCCAATCACGGCGGGCAGCGGCGCATCTTCCGTTTGCGTCGGGTACGGCGTGTAGCGTTTGATGACTTGCTTGGTCGCCTTGTTGATTTTCCAGACGGAAGCGCCGTATTCGTCGCAGAGCCAGAGGTTGCCAAAATTATCCTCGATGATGCCTTCGGAGTCCATGCCCCAGATGTCTGGCATCACTACCGTCGGGGTGGTGTGAGCCCAAGCGGTTTCGCCCGTGTTGCCTGCGCCCACCGGCAGCGGCAGACCGCTGATGGGCGAGCCGTCGGGGCGCTTGATTTCTTCGATGCTCTGCACCGACCAAGCGCCATTTTCCGCTTTGAAGCGGGTGATGACAGGCGCGTAGTCTGGTTTGGGAAACAGCAACGTCGTGCCGGTGGCATTCGGATGGCTGCCTGCGTCGGCGTTGGGACCCCGGTCGCTCACGGCGAAAAATTCCAGGTCAGTGCCGGGGATGTAGTGCAAACCGCTGATGCCGCCGTCGAAAATCGGCTGCCCTTGATAGTCCACAATGGTCGTGGAAGGGGTGTAATCGAAGGTTTCCAAAGTGTAATCGCCGCCGTTCGTCCTGTCCAATTCTATTTGGAAAACGCTGACCGTGCCGCTGATTTCGTTGCTCAAAACCAGCAGGTTGCGACCGTTCGGGCTTTCATTTTTTGGAATGAAAATCAGGCTCTCCGGTCCCAAATCGCCGCCACCCCCCTGCCCCCCTGAAGGGGGATTACGGGTATTGATGTATTGAATGAATTCCGGCGCAGTCGGGTCGGTCACTTCGTAAAGCACCACGCCGCCGATGCGCTCCAGGCAAATGAAAGCAAACGTCCTGCCTTCGATTTGTGCGATGGTCACGCCTTCGGGTTCGGGTCCCTTGTCGTCGCTGCGATTTTTCAGCGCAGGCGTCGTTCCGTTACTGGCGTTGAAATAAGCGCCCCAGGTCGTGTCGCTGGCGGTGATAGTTTCCAGGTCGTTGCCGCTGTCCCAGACCAGAGCGCCGGTTGCTGTGTTCCAGATGGAAAACGAGCGACCGCCAGGGACGTAAATTTTATCCAGGTCGCCGTCGCCGTCCGTGTCGCCGGTGGCTTTGGTCACGTTCAGGCGACCGAGTAACTCGTTCTTTTTCAGGTAAGTAGCGTCGGGAAAAGCCACCGGGTCGAGGCTCAAGCTGCTCAAGCGAGCGCCTTCGGTGAGGGCGGAATATTCACGGCTGTCGCCTTCGTTGGCAGTGATGGCGTAGGTCACGCCGCCAGCTTCGAAGCACTCGATGGCGTCGGGTTGGTACATTCCTTTAATGTCCCAGTTGGCGAAAAAAATGCCCGGCGCCTGGTCGCTGGCGTCGAGGGCGTTGCCCGGCAGCGACAGGTCTTTGTAGCCAAGCGCCTGGATGCCAATGACTTGCAAATTTTCCAGGTCAATCGTGGCGATGGCGTTGTTTTCCTGCAAAGTCACCAGCGCCGTTTTGTTGTCGGGACTGACGCAGACGTATTCCGGCTCGAAATCTTTGCCGACGGTGGCGTTCACGCCAAAAATGCGCACACCAGCCGCCCGCAGGTTGTCAATTTCGGAGTCGAAACTTTCAAAAGTCAGCGTTGTCACGTTGGCATCGGTGAGGTTGGCAACGCCGCCGGTCAAGTCAATCACGCTGACCGAGCCGAGCGGGTCAACCGAATAGTCGCTCGTCGGTTCGCCTTCGTTGGTGGTCAGCACCTGCGTTCCGTCGTTGTTGAAAGTAATCATGTCCGGCAGGTTGCCGACGGTCACCTGGCTGAGAAATGCGCCGGTGGCGGCGTCGAAAAAAACCACCGAACCATTTTCCGCCGTCGAATCGCCCTGCACCGCCGCAGCGACGATGCCGTTTTTCACCGCCACCGAATTGATGCCGCCGCCGTACGGAGCCAAGTCAATGCTCGACAGGTAGGCAGCCGCCACCGGGTTTTTGAAGTCCAAAATATCGAGCGTGTTGTTGGTGATGTTCGTGTTGAAAAGGCGCATGGATGCTGGGTCGTAGGCAGAAATTTCCGCCGAGCCGCCATTTGGGCTGCCTGCAAAACTGCCCACGTGTCGAAGCGAAATGAACGGATTTGCTTGCGTTGCCGGAGCTTGCACGTCGTCGTCGGCAATCAATAATATATGCTCCAGGTTTGCGCCAGCATCGGCGTTTCCGAAGTCGGAAAGCTTCAAAATCAGGTACTTGCCACCGTCTTCCACCGCATCGTCAAGCAGAGGAATTTGCACCTGCAACGGGTCGCCCACACTCGGCGGGAACTCATAAATCGAGTCAGAAAAAACGTAGTCCACACCTGCCGCCGCCGTCGAAGCTGCCACCACGGAAACCTTGACCGACGACTCGAAAAAGCCAGCATTTTGAATGTTCAACTGCACGGAAGCCGTGCCCGCATTTTCATTGACCTTCGATACTTTCTTGTCGAAGCCAATTACCGCAGGCGGCAAACCTTCCTCGATTTGCACCGCATCGAAGCCTGCCCAGTCGGAGCCCCGCCGTTTTGTTTCGCCATCAGCCGCAAGCGCACGTGCGTGCTGCCTGGCGGAACAGGGTACTGCACGAGTTGCCACGAGCCGGTATTGCGATTCAAGTCAACGTAGTTCGCCAAGTTCCAGGTCGTGTCGTTGTCGAAATGGAGGATGTAACCGAGGCTGTCGCCAGCTTCGTACTCGGTCGTCCAGTAGGCGAAACTGACCAGCCCGGCATTCAGTCCTGCAAGGTCAATCGTCTGAAAGTCAAGGGTGTGGAAGCCTGCGAAGCCGCCGTTCGGGTTTTCAAGGTCTTGCATAAACCAATATCTGGCGTCTGCGAAAGGAGCGATTTGCGGGGTGACGGTCGTGTCCGTCCAGAAGTCTTCGCCGGAGGGAAAGTTGTACTTGGCGGGTGTCGCCGTGAAGTTCCAATTGTCGGTCGGAGCGCCTTCAAATCCCTGCTGGAAAAGCTGGGAGAAGGCATTAATGGTGAATAAAAGGAAGACGAAAAGAGTAAGTCGTTTTGCCATTTGCATTTGAATTTGGTGAAACGGCAAAGCTATCCGGGCATGACCTGGAGGCAGGAAACTGGAGGTTAAGTGGTTTTGAAGTTTGAGTTAATGGGTGAAATGTTGCCCAAACCCGCAGGAACTTCACCTCGGCTCGATTTGCCCAATGTCTTGAGCAACACGTTTATTGAGACGAAT
>CAZHLB010000827.1:0-3357 GCA_964533005.1 uncultured Saprospiraceae bacterium | reverse complement strand
CGTTGCAATTCAACTGCCGGGTTTGATTGAAAAGGAAGGGGTAGCGCCGCCAGTTTTGCTCATAGCTCGTGACGGTGGCGGTGTTGTAGTAGCCGTAGTTTTCAACCGCATTCGGCGGGAAGTGAGAGTTCCCGACGTTCGCTTTGCCCGGTTCGAGCGCGTCGAAATTCATGAACTGGCGCAATTCATTCATCGTGCCGGGCGGGTACGGCGGGTCGGTCGGTACGTATCGCACGGTCGTGTTGAAAACTCGGTACATGGTTGTTTCCACCCGGTGCGTAAAATTGTGAAGCGCCAGGTCGTAGGTGCGCTCGTAATTCATGCCCAGGATGGACAGCAAATCCGTGCAGGAATTGCCGGTAACGACGGGCCCGTTTATCCAAAAAGCGCCCGTCCCGGTCATGTTGGATTCCCACATTCCGATGAACGGCATCGCATAAACCCACACTTCGTCAATCTGGTGGTTGTTGCTTTTTGTGCAGAAATCGTACTTGTTCAGCAAGTCGTTGTAGTGAAACTGGGTCTGCCCAAGTTGCTCGGCGACAAGGTGCAAAGTCGCCCAGCCGGGTTCCTGGAAGAGGTGGTACATGCTGTCCACGCTCAATTCCACGCTGCCGAAAGTGGTCAGCAACGTCGGTTCGTCATGCGTTTCGACAATTTGATAGGTTGCCACGCCGCCGCTCAAGGCAGTCAGCGAATCCCGCACTTTGTTCGCTAATTGCTGCGGGGTGCCGCCGTTGAGTTGCTGCCAATTTAAATTGAAGTAGTTCTCCCAAACTACTTCCGAAAAGCGCTTTCCGCCTGCCGCCGGAATCTGCGGGTCAATGATGACCAGCGCCACTTTCACGATTTTTTGCGGAGCCAGCGGCATGGCAAAATCATCCACCACTTTCACGTTTTTGGTTTTGCTCAAACCGCTCCACGAGACGGTCACGTTTGCCTCACCGGTGCTGCCGGAGCTTTGCAGCAAGCCGCTCGAATTGACGGAAACCATGCCTGCATTCGAGCTACTCCAACTGACGCCGGAAGGCAATTCATACTTGTTCCCAAGTGCGTCCACGCCTTTCACCTGCCAGTCGAAGCTGTTGTTTTTCATCAAACGTGCCTGGCTGGGCAGCAGGCAGAGGTCAGTAATTTGCACGGTTGCCGTCGCCGTGATGCCCCAGTCCCAGAGGTGCACGTAGGCGTCGCCGATGGTCTTCTGCATCGTGAGCCGGAAGACTTTTTTTGAAGCATTAACCGGCACGGTCGCAATCACGTCTTGCGCCAGCGGCGACTGGCTGAACAAGACTTGATACGACCCGGTGTGGCTGTCCAAATCAGCCAACGAATTGGCGGCTTCCACCGTCCACCAGCCGAAGCCGTTGTTTTGCATGGTGCTCATCGAGGACACATTTATAGTATAGTCGAAAACGAGCGTCACCACGAAAGGATTGACGTTGGCGGAGCGGGCGAGTGTGCCGAAGTTGCCGTCGAAAATGTCAATGGTCGAGCCGATGTCGGTCGGCACGTGCGTCACGGTTGCCTGGTTGTTTTGGATAGCTTGCCAGGCGTTGACGGGGAAAGTGAGGTTGGGCTGGCTGAAAATCGTGCTTGAAAAAAGCAGAAAAGCCAGCATGAGGAGGGAGGATGTCGGATTGTTCATAGTTCAGGAGGTTTGAAATGACTGGCGTTCCATCGCTAACCATCGGGCGATGGAGCGTCAAAAATATGATTCAAGTTGGCTGCAAAGGAGTTGCTGTTTTGGGCGGAGAGAGGTGACAGTTGTCAGGGACAGGGGTGAGGTTTTGCAAGTAGTCTCGAGTGCCCGGCAATGAGGCGTGTTCCTCCCGTCCAATCTATCCTTGACCATCCTTAATATCCTAATTCAAAATTCTGAATACCAGCAACTTAAAACTGATTCAAATTTTGTCCCCCTTTTTGTCCACCCCCTTTTTTGCTCAATAGATAGCTGCAATTCTACATTTGCCGCCATTACATCCCGGGCAAAATCAAAGCCCCAATTTTTCTACCCAGCCGATTTTCCAACCTCTTCCAAACCTGCCCAACCTCACGACGCTAATCCTCCGGTTTTACCATGAATACAAAAATTACGCACACCGTTATTCTCCTCACGCTCTGCCTGTTGTGCAGAAACGACCTGGCAGCGCAAGCGCCAAACTGGCCAGTCAATCCCGGCAATTTTCAATATTCCGCCAGCCTCGTCGCCAACTTACGAGTGGACGGTTTTGTGCGCACAGACAACAACACACTCGGCGTTTTTGTAGGAAATGAGCTGCGGGGCGTCGGGCAGCCGATTCCCAATTCGGGCGGGCTGTTTTTCCTGTCCGTTTATTCCAATTCCGTCACCGGCGAAATGCTCACTTTGAAGGCTTACCTGCAAGCGGAAGACGCCGTGCATCCGGTGCAGGAGACTTTTGTTTTTCTGGCAAATCAAGCTTGGGGAACACCTGATAATCCGCAGATACTCAACGTCTTCCCCGATGGAGACCTGCCGATTTCGCTCGATGTTGTGCCTGCGCAGCAGACCATTTTACCCGGCACGTTTTCAAGCCTTGACCTCACCTCGTTTTTGCAGCAGACAGACAGCGACCCGGTCAGTTGGAGCGCCGCTTCGAGCGCAAATTTGACGGCGAACATGGTTGGCAGCGTCTTGACGGTCATGCCGAACAGCGCCAATTGGACAGGCTCGGAAATCATCGTCGTCACCGCCACCGAACAGACGACCCGGCAATATTCAGCCAGCGTGAGCATTCAATTTTCCAGGCTGCCGGGCTTCCGCCAACCGGAACTGGACAGCATTCCCAGCCAGGCGGTGGATTCGATGGGCAACTTTTCGGATTTCGACATTGACGATTTCATCATGCCGGATTATGAAGGCAACTGCCTGGCTGTCACTGCTTTAGTGGACGTGGATTTTGAAGGCGGCAACGATGCTGCGCCCAATTGGTCGGTCAATCCTGCCCATTTTATTTACCAAATGAACATGATTGGCAGGGCGGTTTTCACGCCTTCCTACGCTTTCGAGGACGACGGCGACCGGCTTGGAGCTTTCATCGGCAATCAATTAGTGGGCGTGGCGTCGCCGTCGGACATCAATGGCAGGCACTTTTTTTTCCTGACGGTCTATGCCAATTCGGTGGACAGCGTGAGTTTTAAATTTTATAGCGCAGCTAAACAGCGCCTTTTCAACCTGCCGGAAAAACTCAAATTCCAGCCTTCGGCAAACGTTGGCGACGTGGATGCGCCGTATTTATTCGACGCCAGCCCGCTGCGAGTGACCATCGGCGCAGACAATATGGTGCAGGTGGAGCGCCTCGACCCCGATTGGATGGGCTACCTGACTTTTCACTTTGC
>CAZHLB010000826.1:0-3364 GCA_964533005.1 uncultured Saprospiraceae bacterium | reverse complement strand
TGTTTGCACGGTGCCGAATAACTACTTTTTGGTTTTGGTGGCGGATGCCCAATAGTGTTTTTTGGCGACACTTCTTAAAACAGGTCGTATCCGGGCCAGGAATTAATCTCCGAAATCAAATCCCTGACAAATGAATTGAAGTCGTCTGACCAGGCTCCCTTCGTGTCCTCGTCCGTCACCCTGGAATTGATAATGATGGAATACGTGAAGCCGTCTTCCCGAATCACCAGCTTCGACGCCATGCCCGGCAGTGCGCCGTCGTGCCAGAAGCCGCCGTCATTGTATGCCCAGCCCCCGCCATAGCTGCCCGTATTGACCGGGTTTGCGGCGTAGCTGGAAGGGGTAATCATAGCATTGACAGAGGCAGCGTTGAGGATGTCCGGTTTGCCGGATTTGCCATCCACCCGCACTGCAAATCGAAGCAAATCCATAGGCGAAGCCAGCCAGCCGCCATGCGCATCCATTCGTTTGCAATCGGAGCCGTAGGGGTTTTCACCCTTGCCGTACAACACAAATTCATTGGATTTTTTGTCTTCCAAATCGTTGTTCGCAATTGCCATCGAGCTGATGCCGCAGGGTTGCAACACGTTGGTTTTCACCCAACTGGAATAAGTTGAGCCGGTGATTTTTTCGATAATTCTGCCCAAAACAGTGTAGCCAAAATTGGAATAGGCGAAACAATTTCCCGGCGAAAAATCAGGGTTGCGGTCGTCCAAAACCGCCGTGATAAGCTCCGAATGCGACTTGCCGGAATATTGAAACATGGGGTCGCCGGTGCTGGGGTTTTCTTTCGGTTTGGGGCTGGCGTTGGATTCATCCTTGTCGGTGTTGTTGTCCCAGGTGTTGCCGCCGGCGGTGTGCTCGAGCAGGTTGTCCACCAGGATGGCTTTTTCGGCGGCGCTAAAATCGTCCGTTCCGTAAGTCGAGCCGAGGATGCTGCCGGCGCCGAAGACCTTGCTGTTCAAGGTGATTTTTCCAGGCTGTTTTTGGCAAAGCAACATGATGGCAGCACCGGTGATGGGCTTGCTCACGCTGGCGATTCGACCGATGTGCTGGGGTCCCATCAACAAGTTTTTGCTCTTGTCGGCATAACCGTAGCCCCTTGCGAAGACCAGTTTTTCATCCTTCGAAATTGCCATTGTCAAGCCGGGGATGTCCCATTTTTTCAGAAAAGCGTTCGCCTTGTCTTCAATTTTCTTGATTTCCGCCGGGCTGAATTCACCTGCTTTCCACCAGGCAGCGAAGGTGGTTTTACCATTCAAAATGTAGGCGCTGGTCTGCTCCATCGTGTAGCCTTGGTAGAAATAATTGAGTGCCATCGTCTGGTAATTCGGCTCGCTCAGGCGGTGACGGCCCGCTTGCGCAACGTTGGACTTTTCCCAAATGGCTGCGTAATAATCCGTGCCGTCCACGACGTAGGCTTGCAGGTGGGTGAGGCGGTAGCCCATGCCGCCATACTCTTCGAACTTGTCTTGGTAGGTAGCCGAGGTCATTTTGTGGTGAGTGGCGATATCCGGTCCGGTGGTTTTTTCCCAGACGCCTACAAAATATGCCTGGTCGTCGTTGCCCGACACACCGCTAACGCAACGCAGGCGGTAACCTTTGCCTTTCATTTCCTGGTACTTGTCGTTGTACGCTGCCGAGGTCATGCCGTGATAACCTTTCACGTCGGGACCCGTCTTCTTTTCCCAAATAGCGGAGTACCAAACTTTTCCACCCGCCCTGAAGGCATTGACGAAAGTGAGCTTGTAGCCTTGCCCGTCGTAGTAGGTGTATTTTTCCTGGTATTCGGCGGAGGTGAGTTGGTGGAAAGTGGCGAGGCTGGGCCCGGATTCTTTTTTCCAGACGGCGGCAAATTTTGCTACGCCGCCCTCCTCGTAGCCGCTCACACATTGGAGGCGGTAGCCTTTGTCTTTGAGGTCGTGATAAGCCGTGTTGTATTCGCCGCTGGTCATGTCGTGCTTGGCGGCGACGGAAAATGGGGACGCAGCAAAAGCGGCAGCCAGGCTGCAACAACAGATTGCGACGCTCAGAAAAATGGGGAAACAAGATTTTTTGAAATGATTCATCAGATTGAAATTTAAAATGGTGAAAAAATGAGGTTGATTTTCACCTGTGTTTTCAATCTGGGAAGTGTGCCCAAACGAGCGGCAGAAATGTCATTTTTTCCAAAAATGACATTTCTAACTCCTCCGGAAAAAAGCGCAAACAATCCCCGCCGCCACCGCCGCATTCAAAGACTCTGCCCCACCCTTTTCATGCCGGGGAATGCAAACCCGGTGCGTCAACTCCCGCTCCAATTCTGCCGAAATACCCTTGCTTTCATTGCCAATCACAAGCAATGCAGCAGGTGGCAGCGCTGCCTGGAAAATATTTTCGCCGTCCAAAACCGCCCCGAATACCGGCAAGCCCGGAAACCTCACCTTCAATTCCACCAGGCTGATTTCCAAAGTTTTCACCCGCAAAAAAGCGCCCATGCTCGCCTGCACGACCTTCGGGTTGAAGGCTTCTACGCAGTTTTCCGACAAAAAAATCCAGCCGATACCGAACCAATCGGCGATGCGGAGCATCGTTCCCATGTTCCCGGGGTCTTGAATGTTTTCGAGATAAAGGCTGAGTTCATTGCCAACCTTTGCGTTTTCGAGGGCGTGTTCCGGTTGACGGAGGACGAGCAAAACCTGGTTGGGCGTGGAGAGGCTGGAAATTTTTTCCAAATCCGCCTGGGAGATGGCAGTGACTTTTCCGGCAAAACGTTTTAGCAAATGCGCCTGCTCTTCCAGCCATTCGGGTAGGGCAAAAATGGCTTCGACTTGCTGCCGACCATCGGTCAAAACCTCAGTCGCCATTTTTGCCCCTTCGACTGTGAATTGGCGGTAGCTTTGGCGGAACTTCCTGATTTGCAGGCTTTTCAAGTATTTTAATTGAGTGGCGGATAATTTCATTAGCAATTAAATCCTAAAAAATGAGTGAAGAAATCAATCAACCCAAGTTGGAGAAACCAGGGTTTTGGAAAGAAAAAGTTCGGGCTGCACCCTCCAAGCCAGAGCCACATCTATCATCTTGTAACCGCCCGTTTCAACGGGCGGTACGTGCTGTGCCCTCCCCCACATCTATCATCTTTGCAAGACATCAGCATCAACTGCCGGATGTGATGTTTTGCAAAGATGATAGATGTGGGGCTGGGGCTTTGGCAATCCCGCCGATTGAAATCGGCGGTTACAAGATGATAGATGCGGCTCCGGCATTGGGGAAACGGTACGAACTGAACGATGTCGACAGGGTTCATCAAGATTCAAAACATAGCCGTTCCTTCTTCGAGCGGCGGGGTTTTGAGACCCCGCATGTTCGGGAGGAGAATTGCGAG
>CAZHLB010000825.1:0-3376 GCA_964533005.1 uncultured Saprospiraceae bacterium | reverse complement strand
CCATGCGCTCGAAGCCGTTTTTGGCTTCTTCCAAGCCGGTGTGCATGGAGCCCATCAGGATGCGGTTGGGGAGGGTGGTGAAGCCTAAATCGAGGGGGGAGAAGAGATGTGGGAATTGCATTGGAAAGGTGGTTGGTTGCTGTTTGGACGAAGGTAGAAGTTTTTGCTTTTTCAACTCTGACACACTTTTTTAAACACTCTCTCTTCTAGCATCGCTTCGCTGGCTGCTGGCTCTGTCCAGAGTTCGTCGTTCAAAATAAAAGACCGAACGCCCTCGGGCAGCATCGTGAAGCCCACCCAATCGTCTTCAAATCCCAGCGTGTCGTCCACCATCCAGACGATGGTGATGACAGGCTCCAGCTTGCCGTAAAGCACCACTTTCTTTTTTTCTTCGCCTTTGCTCGAAGCCAATTCCTCCGCCATATTCTCCAATTGGAGCGCCGTGCCCACCGAATGATAAACGTAAAACCGCCGTACCACCTGCGGTTTGTAATCCTGCTGCATTTCAATCACAACGGGCTGGTTGTCAATGATGCAACGAAAATCGAATTCGATTTGCAGGGAGCCGTCGGTCAGTTTGTGCCGGAGTTTGAGGTACTCGATGTGCTGAATTTTCACGCCGAGCATATCTTCGAGGTAGGCTTGGGCAATGACCAGGTCGGAAAAGATTTTTCGAAAAAAATAATCGCTGTTGAGGGGAGCCAGGTACATCCGTTTGTGTGTTTTCTCTCGGTATTTTGTGGTTAAAGCGGAAAAGTAGGCAATGTTTGGAAAGCACAACTGCCCACCGCCATAAATTGCCTCAACTTCCCAACCGGGAAGTATTTGTCAATGCGCCTTATCTCCGCCTGCCGCTGCAAACTCTTTTCCCCCAAGCTCTCCATAAAACACCCCACAAAAGCATCATTCTCCTCCGCCGAGCCGATGGAAACCCGAAACGTGTTGCGCAGCAGCGGAAACGGCGAGGTGTTCAGCACTTTAATGCCGCTCTTTTCAAAATCCGCCATGAGTTGTTGGAACGTCGCATCGTCAAAAATGCGCACCAGCGGGAAATTGCCTTCGGAACGAAATACCTTCAAAACACGGCTGTCAAACTTGCCTGTCAAAAAGCGGAACATCCGGTTCCGCTCTGCGATGATTGTTTTCACTTGTTGCCGGGAACGCCGCATGAATTCGGGGCTGAAAAGTATTTCCCGTGCAAAGACCTGGGTGAGATGGTTGATGGAAAACTGGAGCATCAGTTTCCTGACGATGGCTGCCGTTTGCGGAGCGGCGCACAAGTAACCAAAGCGCAAACCCGCAATGGGAAAGGCTTTTGAAAAAGACCGAAGCACCATCAGGTTGTCGTATTTGCGGACGAGCGGGGTGAAGTCTTCGTCGGCAAATTCAGCATATACCGCATCCACCAAAATAAAAGAGTCGGGGTTGGAGGAAAGTATATGCTCTAATTTTTCCCGTTCGATGGAGTTGCCGACCGGGTTGTTTGGCGTGGTAATAATCAGCACCGAACCGGGTTCTAATTTTGGCATATTATCATAGTCATATTCCAAATCGGAGGTCAAATGCCAGGGCTTATATTCGATATTGTAGGTTTTGCAATGGTAATCAAACAGCATATAAGTGGGTTGGGCGATGACAATATGCTTTTTATTCAGGGCAAAATAATTGAGCAAAGTGGTGATGATATTTGCCGAGCCGGGGCTTAATACAATATGCTCGGAATTTAAGCCGCAATAATTAGCAACCAATGCCTCAATATCCTTGCAATCAGCGGATGGATATCTGTTCCAATTGGCGTCCATCAGGCTGTCCAATAATTGTTTTTTTATCGAAAAATCAACGTCGTCGGGCTGCTCGTTTTTATCGAGATATAAACGGGTAGCGGATTGATTAGGGGCGATTCGGTTGGGGGCATTTTGCAAAAGCTCGTTGAAAAAGAGATTATTCATTGGATAGTAGTTTTTAGATATTGGGATATTGAGAAATCAGGATATTGATGAGCACGTTTACGAAACTTTGAAAGTTTCGTAAACGTGTTGACTAATTAGCGCATATCACTGCAAGTACCGTTTCATCTTCATGGCTAAAACCGAGAAATCCCTCCTTGCGGTAGTTGATTTCCACGCCGCAACCAGCCTCGACGGGCGATTTCAACAGGTCGTTTTTAATGGAAAAATTGCTTTGTCTCAGCCTGCCAATCCAATGCGTAGCGGGTTCATGCTTCTCGAAACGGTCTTTTTCCTCCTTGCCGATGATGTCTTCGATTTCCCTTCCGAAGAAAAGTTTCAAGGCGTTTTTATCAGCATTTCCAATGTTTTCAATGCGGTCAATGACTTGGAAAATAGCGTGGAAATGGCGGTAGCAATTTTGAAACCTCGTGTAAAAATCAGGCTCGTAATGATTGACGTTCGGCTCAATTAAAATGAAAAGGGCGGGATTCATTTCCCTGACTTTGGCGATGGTGTCCAAACGAAGCAGGTCGGACTGAATATGGTGCAGCGCAAGGGAAGCATTGACGATGATTTTGCCCCGGACGTTTTTAATGGCGGCAAAATCCACGTTTTCCACAAAATCATGGATGGCGGTAAATTCGATTTGGAAGGGGACTTTGCCATTGAATGCGAGGATATTTTCACCGGCTTTTGCCAAAGCATCTCCAAATGGCTCGATGCCCACGACGTGCAGTTTGCGAAGATGCGGCAGGTTTTTCGACAGTTCGATGATGTTGATGACTTGCGTGCCCTGCCCGATGCCGATGTCCACGAGGGTCACTTCTTTGCAACCGTGCATCTCTTCCACGATGGCATTATTAGTGATGTGCTGGCTGAATTTGACGAACGGGAATTGTTCAATCAGGATATTGAACAACTGAATTTGCGAGATTTCATACTTGCCGAGATAGACGTTTTCGCCGATGAATTCGGAGTTGATTTTTTTGTTCAGGGCTTTGATGAACAGGGTCGCCAGCAGCATTTCGGAGTTTGTTTCCATGCCCTCCATGCAGAATGCAAAGAAAGATTCGATGTCTTGTTTGGTCTGCCCGCCGAAGCGGGGCGCTATTTTCATAAAATCGGACAGGGTTTGGAAGACGTTGCATTGGATGGTCTGGCTCATGATTCAGTTGTGTTTAATGATTGCGGAACGAAGTTTCGAGGCTTGATTTTCCCCGCTTTTTCCTTCGATGAGCCAAAGATGCAGGCGGGTGGAGGGAGGAACTAATTTTTGAAAACGAAGCGGCGAGGAAATCGAATGAGCGGTGGGAAATGGCATTTCAGGCGAAAAAAGGAGGGCGATTGGTAGTTGGAGGCTGTCTCATAAGTAGTTAGGCACGTCTGCAAGTCGCTTTTGTCATCCTCGCAGAGGAACCGTCCTGTCC
>CAZHLB010000824.1:0-3398 GCA_964533005.1 uncultured Saprospiraceae bacterium | reverse complement strand
GCCGTCGTGCAGCAGCCGGAAACGGAATTGACAATGACCGCCGTGCAACCGGGTTGGGCAGAGCAAGACCCCGAAACGTGGTGGGACTGCGTTTGCCAGGCAACCAAAAAGCTGCTGAACCAAACCGGCATTCAACCGGCAGATATTCAAGGCATCGGCATCAGCTACCAAATGCACGGGCTGGTCGTCGTGGACAAAAACTATGAAACACTGCGCCCCTCCATCATCTGGTGCGACAGCCGGGCGGTGGAAATTGGCAACCGCGCCTTCGACGAAATCGGGCACGAATGCTGCCTGCGCCGCCTGCTCAATTCCCCCGGAAATTTCACCGCCGCCAAACTAAAATGGGTCAAAGACAACGAGCCGGAGACCTTCCGCCGCATCCACAAATTCATGTTGCCCGGCGACTACATCGCTCTCCGCTTGACAGGCGAGACAATGACCACCCCGAGCGGCTTGTCCGAAGGCATCCTCTGGGATTTTCAGGAAAACGGCGTGGCGGACATGGTGCTCGATTATTTTGGTTTCGACAAAAACCTCATCCCCCGCGTCGCCCCGACCTTTTCGCTGCAAGGCGAAGTGACTCAAGCTGCCGCCGAAGCGACAGGTCTGCGAAAAGGCATTCCCGTCACCTACCGGGCAGGCGACCAGCCGAATAACGCCCTGTCTCTCAACGTGCTGCAACCCGGCGAAGTGGCTGCCACCGGCGGCACTTCCGGCGTCGTTTACGGCGTGGTGGACAAGCCTGCTTTCGACCCGCAGTCGAGGGTGAACAGCTTCCTGCACGTCAATCATCAGTTGGCAGGTGCGTCCCCCAATCACCAATCACCAATCACCAATCACCAAACTCGCATCGGCATCCTTCTCTGCATCAACGGCGCGGGCATCCAGTACAGTTGGGTGCGGCAAAACATGGCGCAGGGTGGCATTTCTTACAGCGAAATGGAGCGGTTGGCGGCGAGTGTGCCGGTCGGCTCCGACGACCTGCGCATCCTGCCTTTTGGCAACGGGGCAGAGCGGATGCTGGGCAACCGCAACCCCGGCGCTCACGTCGGCAACCTGCAATTCAACCGCCACACGAGCGCACATTTTTACCGGGCTGCCCTGGAAGGTATTGCCTTTTCCTTCGTGCATGGGGTCAATATTTTGAAAAACATGGGGCTGAACGTATCCATCATGCGCGTGGGTAACGACAACCTGTTTCAGTCCGAGGTCTTTTCCGGCACGGTTTCCAATTTGCTCGGCTGCAAGATTGAAGTCGTTGAAACGACTGGGGCGGTGGGCGCTGCGAAAGCCGCAGGCGTGGCGGCAGGCGTCTATGTTTCGCTCGAAGAAGCCGTGAGAAATGTGAAGGTACTGACCACGTACACGCCTCAAAATGTCAATGGCGTGTACGAAGAAGCTTATCAGGCATGGGAGGGGGAGTTGGCGAAGATTTTCTGACAGAGGTGACACCTTTTAAAAAGGTGTCACCTCTGGAGGCTCAACCCTCATCTGATAGAGGTGACACCTTTTTAAAAGGTGTCACCTCTGGAGGCTCAGATAGAGGTGACACCTTTTTAAAAGGTGTCACCTCTGGAGACTCAACCCTCATTAACCAACAATGGACAGTTTCATACAGACTTGTAGTTTGCCCCAGCCTTCCGCCGAGGAAGGCTGCGAGGCAAATTTTAACCAACAACGAAAGCCCACTTCATGGCGACATTTCAACCAATAGACTGGGTCATCATCGGCATTTACTT
The DNA here is from genome assembly GCA_964533005.1 of uncultured Saprospiraceae bacterium. Classification (GTDB taxonomy): domain Bacteria; phylum Bacteroidota; class Bacteroidia; order Chitinophagales; family Saprospiraceae; genus UBA6168. Next base: position 1,656 of record CAZHLB010000824.1, on the reverse strand, counting down.
CGCCCTGCTGTTCGGGGTGTCCCTCTGGGTCATTTTGAAGAAAAAGCAAAAGGATACCGAGGACTACTTTTTGGCAGGGCGCAACATTGGCTGGTTCATGGTCGGCGCATCCATTTTCGCTTCCAACATCGGCTCCGAGCACGTCGTCGGGCTGGCGGGGACGGGCTTTGCCAGCGGGATGCCGATGGCGCATTTCGAGCTGCACGCATGGCTGGTGCTGGCGCTCGGCTGGGTCTTCCTGCCATTTTACGCCCGCAGCGGCGTATTCACCATGCCGGAGTTTTTGGAAAAACGCTTCAATGCCAAAGCCCGGTGGTTCCTCTCCATCATCTCGCTGGTCGGCTACGTGCTGACCAAAGTTTCCGTCACCGTTTACGCGGGCGGCATTGTCATCACCACTTTGCTCGGCATTGATTTTTGGCAAGGCGCACTGCTCACCGTCGTCCTGACGGGAATTTACACGGTGCTGGGCGGGATGCGGGCGGTGGTTTATACGGAGGCAATTCAAACCGTCATCCTCATCATTGGCTCGGCGACGGTCACTTTCATTGGTTTGGAAAAAATAGGCGGCTGGGAAAACCTGCGCCAGGTGGCGGGCAGCGACCATTTCAACATGTGGCGACCGATGACCGACCCTGATTTTCCCTGGACGGGGCTGCTCTTTGGCGGCACCATCGTCGGGGTTTGGTACTGGTGCACCGACCAATACATCGTGCAGCGGGTGCTGGCGGCGAGGAATGTCACGCAGGGCAGGCGGGGCGCTATTTTTGGCAGCTTTCTCAAGCTGACGCCCGTGTTCATTTTCCTGCTGCCGGGCATTATCGCTTACGCCCTTTCCCAAACGGGGCAGTTGACGGTGGAAAAATCCGACCAGGCTTTTGCCGCGATTATGACCCAATTACTGCCCGCCGGGTTGCGGGGCTTGGTGGCGGCAGGCTTGCTGGCGGCGCTGATGAGTTCCCTGGCGTCCGTGTTCAACTCTTGCTCCACGCTGTTCACGATTGACGTTTATCAAAAGTTATTTCCAGAAACGCCGCAGCGCCGGTTGGTCAACATCGGCAGGATTGCCACGGGAATCGTCGTGCTGCTCGGTGTCGCCTGGATTCCTATTATGCAAGGCATTTCAGGCGTCCTGTACGAGTACCTGCAAAGTGTGCAGAGCTACATCGCTCCGCCCATCACTGCGACCTTCCTGCTTGGGCTTTTTTGGAAACGCATCAATTCAACCGGCGCAATGTGGACGCTGGTTGGCGGCTTTGCGCTCGGAATGTCGCGGCTCGTGGCGGAGTTGAACAAGGAAAGCCTGACCGGCTTCCTGCACACCTGGGCGACCATCAATTTCCTGCATTTCTGCGTGCTGCTGTTTGTGATTTGCGTGATAATCTGCATCACTGCCAGCCTTTTGACGCCCAAACCTTCGGAGGCGCAAATCACCGGATTGACCTACGGTACGCTCACGGCGGAACAAAAAGCGGCAAATAAAATGAGCTATGGCTGGGGAGAAATAGTGGCTTCGCTGGTCGTGTTGGCGATAGTGATTGGTGTGCTTGGCTATTTCACGGGGTAAGAATTTTAGAACCGAGATTTTTCGGAGGATTTCCATCTCCAGAGCGGCGGGGTTTTGAAACCCCGCATTTCGCTACGAAAATGCGGGGT
>CAZHLB010000823.1:0-3400 GCA_964533005.1 uncultured Saprospiraceae bacterium | reverse complement strand
TCCGTTAAAGTAGGTTAAAAAATTTTACCGATTCCTTTGCCCAAACCCTGCCTTGCGCCTGGCGCACTACTTTTGCCCGCCCCGAACCGCAAACTCGTTCACATGAAAAAGATACTTCTCCTCGCTCTGGCAATTTTTTCAGGCAACCTGGTTTTTGGGCAAATCCTGAACCCGGTGAAATGGAGCTTCTCCTCCAAGCAGGTCAGCGACAAAGAATTCGACCTGATTTTCACCGCCCACATAGACGACAACTGGACGGTTTACTCCCAATTCCTGGAAGGCGATGACGGTCCGGTGCCCACCAGTTTTGAATTCACCGCAGGCAGTCATTTCACCAAAATCGGCAAAACCGAAGAGTCGCCGGAAAACCGCAAGACCGTTCACGACGACGTCTTCGACATGCAGGTGTCCAAGTTTTCCCACAAAGCCACCTTCACGCAGCGGGTACGGGTGAGCGATTTTTCGAAGCCGGTGGCGGGCTACCTGACTTACATGACCTGCGACAACACTCGCTGCCTGCCGCCAACAGACGTGGAATTTTCCTTTGAATTGAAGCCTTCTGCTTCGACCGCTCCCGGCAAAGCGGGATGGAAAGAGCAGCCAAAACCTGCCACCCAACCTGGTCAACCCGGCGGAAATACTTCCGTCACAACACCACAACCGACAACTCCCCTCGCTCCGCCAACCGCTCCCGGCGACGTGAAAAACGGCTTGCTCGACCCGGTGCATTGGTCGCTGGTGGTGGAAAAAGTGAGCGAGCAGGAGTTCAACTTAGTCTTCAAAGCGGCGGTGGACAAGGGCTGGTACCTCTATTCGCAAAACATCGAGCCGGGCGGACCGGAGCCGACGGTTTTTACTTTCGACCAAAATCCCAACGTGGAAGCAGTGGGCAAAGCATCGGAAACGAGCGCTCACAAAGTGGAAGGACACGACCCGCTTTTCAATATGAAAGTCATCAAGTACAAAGAGCAGGTGACGTTTTCCCAAAAAATCAAGGTGAAAGACGCCTCGCAGGAGGTGACCGGCTTCGTGACTTTCATGGTCTGCGACGACACAAAATGCCTGCCGCCGACGGACGTGCCTTTCAAAGCAACGCCTGCCACGCTTGTCGCCAACATTGGCGAATCCGGCGGCGAAACGGCAGCAGCGGGTAGCGGCGAGGCGATTGATTTTGCTGGCTTGTGCAATTTCAGTCTCGACAAATCGAAGGCGCAGAATTGTGGCGTTGCGCCGGAGGAGGAGAAGAAAAGCATGGGCGTGATTTTCCTGCTCGGCTTTCTGGGGGGCTTGCTGGCGCTGCTGACACCCTGCGTTTTTCCGATGATTCCGCTCACGGTCAGCTTTTTCACCAAAAGCAGCGGCGACCGGCGCAAGGGTCTGACCAATGCTACACTCTATGGCTTTTTCATTTTGCTGGTGTACGTGCTTTGCAGCTTGCCTTTTCACCTGCTGGACTCCATCAGCCCCGATATTTTGAACGACATCTCGACCAACGTTTGGCTTAATGTTGCCTTTTTCGTGATTTTCCTCGCCTTCGCATTTTCCTTTTTTGGTTACTACGAACTGACGCTGCCGAGCAGTTGGGCAAACAAAGTCAGCTCAGCTGAAGGCATCGGCGGAACCATCGGCATCTTTTTTATGGCGCTGACTTTGGTGCTGGTTTCGTTCTCCTGCACAGGTCCCATTTTGGGCACTTTGCTGGGGACGGTGCTGGATTCCAACGCCGGGCCGATGCAATTGACGGCGGGCATGGCTGGCTTCGGGGTGGCGCTGGGTCTGCCTTTTGGCTTGTTCGCCGCCTTTCCAAGCTGGATGAGCAATTTGCCAAAATCGGGCGGCTGGATGACGACGGTGAAAGTGGTGCTGGGCTTCATCGAGCTGGCGCTGGCGCTGAAATTTTTGTCCAACGCCGACCTCGTGAAACATTGGGGTTTGCTGAAAATCGAGCCGTTCCTGGCGCTTTGGATTTTGATTGCGCTGGCGATGGGCGTTTATCTTTTGGGCAAAATCAGGTTCCCGCACGACTCGCCGCTGAAAAAATTATCACCCGCCCGGTTGGGCTTTGCGGTGGCATCTTTCGGCTTTGCTGCCTATCTCGCCACCGGGTTTCTATTCGATGAAAAAGCTGGCTCGCTGCGCCCGCTGAAGTTGTTGAGCGGTCTTGCGCCGCCAGCTTGCTACAGTTGGGTTTATCCTTGCGATTGCCCGCAAAATATCTCGTGTTTCAAGGATTTCTGCGAAGGTTTGGCTTACGCCAAAGAGGTGAACAAGCCTATCCTGATTGACTTCACCGGACACGCCTGCGTCAATTGCCGCAAAATGGAAGAACACGTTTGGCCCGAGCGGGAGGTCTATAAATACTTGAAAGATGACTACGTGCTGATTTCGCTGTACGTGGACGAGAAAATTGACCTGCCTGCCGACCAGCAAAAAGAGGTGTCGATGAAAAGTGGCGGCACTCGCAAGCTGCGCACCACCGGCAACAAATGGGCACATTTTCAGACGGAAAATTTCAACAATAATTCGCAGCCATATTATGTGCTGCTTTCGCCGGATGGCAAGCTGCTAAATACGCCAGTGCCGTACACGCCCGACCCGGCGGAATATGCCAATTTCTTGCAGTGCGGCTTGGATGCGTTCAAGAATTTGCAGGCGGAACAACAGCAATTAGGAGAGAAATAAGCGGCATATTTTTTTGCAATTAAAAATGGCTGAACGATTTGAATTCGTTCAGCCATTTTTAATTAAATCCCAAACTAAATCAGCTTCATAACCTCGCTGTATGGCATATTGAGCCACCTTATTTTTTCGCTCGAAATCAGTCAAGCCATTATTTAAAGCCACCGCTCTTTTTTTCAGCACCGAGCGCAACGTTTCCAAATATTCTCCCTCCTCGATTTCTTCCATTGCTTTGCGCATACAATAATCAGATATCTGGCGCATTTGAAGCTCTTGCCTGATGCGATTTCTGCCCCATTGTTTAATGCGAAATTTCCCTCGTGCGAAGGTTCGGGCGAAGCGTTCTTCATTTAAAAAATTATCCTCAATAAGTGCTGTAATTATATTTTCCAGGTCGTCGCCGAATATGCCTAATTCGAGCAATTTGCTGCGAACTTCCTGGTGGCAACGCTCCTGGTAAGCGCAGTAGCGCTGCATTTTGGCGAGGGCATCGGTGACGGAGAGGTACTTTTTCATTTGATGATTTGATTTAGTAGGATTGATTTTAGGGGAATACCTGCAAGGCGGCGTCTCGAAGCAGCGCCACCGGAAGATTTCGTTGGACAGGCATCAAGTTTTGAAAAAGCATTTTGGCTGGCTGCATCTGATCATCGTGGCGAGGGCTTTGGCGAAAAGCTGACAGGTGGTTTTTGAATGTTTCCGTTGAAAAATTGAAAATTTT
>CAZHLB010000822.1:0-3402 GCA_964533005.1 uncultured Saprospiraceae bacterium | reverse complement strand
GGATTGGGCGGATTTTCACGGATTTTTTCTTGTCATCCGCCGGAGGCGGAACTAATCCGTGAAAATCTGCCCAATCCGCGTCATCCGCGTTCCCATTGACGTCTGATGACACCTCATAAACAGCCTATTTGAAAGAAAAAAATGAGCAAAACTATCTTCCACGACGACTTCCTGCTGCAAAGCGAAATTGCAAAACGGCTCTACCACGACCACGCCGCCCACCTGCCCATCATTGATTACCACAACCACCTGCCCCCGGCAGAGATTGCGGCAGACAAACGCTTTGAAAACCTCACCGAAATTTGGCTCGGCGGCGACCACTACAAGTGGCGGGCAATGCGGGCGCTTGGCGTGGACGAGCAATTCATCACCGGCAATGCCAGCGATTGGGAAAAATTTCAAGCCTGGTCAACCTGCCTGCCCAAGACTTTGCGCAACCCTCTTTTTCACTGGAGCCACCTGGAATTGAAGCGCATTTTTGGCATCGACGAGTACTTGAATGAGGCGACGGCAGCGGAAGTCTATGCCGAGGCAAACCGCCTGCTGCGCTCGCCCGGCTTTTCCGCCAGGGGTTTGATTGAAAAATTCAAGGTGGAATTGGTGGGCACGACTGACGACCCGACCGACAATCTCGAACACCACCGGGCAATCGCAGCCAGCGGTTTCAGCGCCCAGGTACGCCCTACTTTCCGACCGGATAAAGCATTGCAAATCAGTGATAAAGCCTCCTTTTTGAGTTACCTGGAAAAACTCGAAGCCGCTGCCGGGTTGCAAATTTCCACCTTCGACGACCTGCTTGAAGTCCTGCAAAACCGGGTCAATTTTTTTCACGAAAACGGCTGCCGAATTGCCGACCATGGGCTGGTGCAGATGCCGCCGCCTGCTGGTTTTTCACAGGAATTGCAGGCAGAATTTGCCAGGTTTTTGAAAACGCCCAGTCCAGTCAGCACTTCAAGTGCTGACTGGACTGGGCGTCAATTTTCCGACCCCGCCGCCTTCGCCGGTACGGTTTTGCTTGAGCTTTGCAAAATGTATCATGCCAAAGGCTGGGTGCAGCAATTCCACCTGGGTCCGCTGCGCAACACCAATTCCCGCCTCCGTGCCAGCATCGGCGCAGACGCAGGCGTGGACAGCATCGGCGACTTGCCGCAAGCGGCTACTTTGGCTGCCTTCCTCGATGCGTTGGACAGGGATGACCGATTGGCAAAAACCATCCTCTACAATATCAATCCGGCTGATAATGAAGTCTTTGCAACGATGTGCGGCAATTTTCAGGATGGGAAAATCAAAGGCAAAATGCAGTTCGGCAGCGGCTGGTGGTTCCTCGACCAGTTGAACGGGATGGAGAGGCAGCTCAACACTTTGTCCAACATGGGCATCCTCTCGACTTTCATTGGTATGACGACGGACAGCCGCAGCTTCCTTTCGTTTCCACGGCACGAGTATTTCCGCAGGCTGCTTTGCAATTTGCTGGGGCAAGACGTGGAGAAGGGCTTGCTGCCGGATGATGAGAAATGGCTGGGTGGAATGGTGGCGGACGTCTGTTATTTCAATGCGAAGGAATATTTTGCGCCATGCAAAAAATAGTCACCTTCGGCGAAACCATGCTCCGCCTCACCCCGCCCGGCTTCCTGCGCTTCTCGCAAGCCACCTCTTTCGATGTAGTTTTTGCGGGCAGCGAAAGCAACGTCGCCGTCTCGCTCGCCAACTACGGGATGCCTGCCGAATTCGTCACCCGCCTGCCGGAAAACGAGCTCGGAGAGTACGTCATTCGGGAGCTTCGCAAGCACAACGTCGGCACGAAAAACATCATCCGGGGCGGCGAACGGCTGGGCATTTATTTCCTGGAAATGGGAGCGGTGAACCGGGGCAGCAAAGTGGTCTATGACCGAGCAAATTCAAGCATGGCGACCATTCAACCGGGCATGATTGACTGGGAAAATGTCTTCGCCGGAGCGGGTTGGTTTCACTGGTCGGGCATCACGCCTGCGCTTTCGCAAAGCGCCGCCGATGCCTGCCGGGAAGCCATTCAGGTTGCCAACCGCCTCGGCGTCACCGTCTCCACCGACCTCAACCACCGCAGCAAACTTTGGAATTATGGCAAGCATCCGGGCGAGGTCATGCCTGCGTTGGTCGAGGGCTGCGACGTGATTTTGGCGGCGAAAGAGGATGCTGAAAATTACTTCGGGCTGCGAGCGGAAACACAGGCAGACCCGGCAGATTTACAACCTTACCGCTCTGTTTTACAGCAAGTTAAACAGCGTTTTCCCCGTGCGAAAAAGGTCGTCACGACCCTGCGGGGAAGCATCAGCGCCTCGCACAATTCCTGGTCTGGGATGCTCTGGAACGGCGAGCAATTTTTCCAGGCGCCAACCTATCAAATCACGCACATCGTGGACAGGGTCGGCGCAGGCGACGCTTTCATGGGTGGGCTGATTTACGGGCTGCTTACTTTTCCCGGCGACGACCAGCGGGCGCTGGATTTTGCGACTGCTGCTTCCTGCTTGAAGCATACGATTCCCGGCGACGTGAATTTGGCGACGATTCGGGAGGTGGAGACGCTGATGGCAGGAGAAGGAGGCGGGCGGGTTTCGAGGTAGCCCCACGTTTACGAAACTTCAAAAGTTTCGTAAACGTCTGCGCCGAAAATATTATCAATCAATAAATAATGGCAAGATTTACTCGCATTCAAGTCGCCCAAAAAATGGCGGAGCAAGGCATGGTTCCCCTCTTTTATCACGCCGACCCGGCGTTTTCCAAGCAAGTCCTGGCTGCCTGCTACCGAGGCGGCGCAAGGCTACTGGAATTCACCAACCGGGGCGATTTTGCCCACGAAGTCTTCGCCGAACTGAGCAAGTTTTGCGCAGCTGAATTGCCTGAAATGATACTCGGCGTTGGTTCGGTGACCGATGCGGGTACGGCAAGTTTGTTCCTGCAATTGGGCGCAAACTTCATGGTGACGCCAGTCTTGCGGGAGGACGTCATCCTGGTTTGCAACCGCCGCAAAATTGCCTGCCTGCCCGGCTGCGGCTCGCTGACGGAAATCGCCAGGGCGGAAGAATTGGGCTGCGAAATCGTCAAACTTTTCCCCAGCCATGCGCTGGGGCCCGACTTTGTCAAATTCATCAAAGCGCCGCAACCCTGGACGAGCATCATGCCCACGAGCGGGGTCGTGCCGACGCCGGAAAATCTGAAGGCTTGGTTTGAAGCGGGCGTGACCTGCGTGGGCTTAGGCTCGCAGTTGATTTCTTCGGAAGTGCTGAAAAACAAGGATTTTGAAGGGCTGGAAAACAAGGTTCGGGAGATCCTGTCGCTGATTCAAAAGCTGAAATTGAAGTAGCCTTTTCTTGATTAAATGATTGAAGATTAAATGATTACATGATTGTTGATGGAATGGCAGAT
>CAZHLB010000821.1:0-3403 GCA_964533005.1 uncultured Saprospiraceae bacterium | reverse complement strand
TTCGCTGCGAAAAAGCGAGCGCCCATTTTTTGCACCGGGGCTTCAAAAACGTCTTCCTGGTGGACGGCGGCATCATCGAATATGCCCGACAGTGCCGGGCGCAAGGGCTGCCAAACAAGTTCATCGGCAAAAATTTCGTCTTCGACGAGCGGCTCGGCGAGCGCATCAGCGACGAGGTGATTGCCCGCTGCCACCAGTGCGGAAAGCCTTGCGATACGCACCTGAACTGCGCCAATGATGCCTGCCACCTGCTTTTTATTCAGTGTGAAGACTGCGCTGAAAAGTACTGGCACTGCTGCTCGACCCGGTGCGCCGAATTCACCCAACTGCCAGAGGATGTGAGGGTTGAGTTGAAAAAAACCTTGCAATTCAATGGCTCGAAGTTTACGAAAGGGAGGTACAAGGCTTTTCGGGAAGGGGAGGGATTGGTGATGAAATAAAAACGGGCGACTCGCTTTCAGCGAGTCGCCCGTTTTTATTTCATCACCATATCATTACTTCAAAAGCGTCACGTTCCCCTTCGTAAAATACTCCTCCCCGCTCTTGCACTCCACCTTCAAATAATAAACAAAAACATCCCCCGTCACCGTCTTGCCATTGTACATCCCGTCCCAGCCTTGCGTCTGGTCGGTGGTCTCGAAGACCTTTTCGCCCCAGCGGTTGTAAATCGCAAAAACCAGTACCCGCTCCACGTTGAAGCCTCGCACGAACAGCACGTCGTTGCGCCCGTCGCCGTTTGGCGAAAAGGCATTCGGCACAAAAATCATCGGCTCGTCGCAGAGATTGGACACGACGCAGACGGTTGCTTCCGCCGTGCCCCGGCAGCCGGTTTCCACGTCTTCCACCAGGACGGTATAAACGGTGCTTTCCGCAGGCGTGGCAAGCACCTGGCAATTTCCGGCATCGTCCAGGCTTTGGTCGGGCGACCAAAAACAGACGATGTTGCTGTTTTCGCTCAAAACTCGCAGCATCGTGCTTTCGCCCGCAATGATGGTGTCGAGCGCAGGCACGACGGTGAATTCCTTGTTTTGGTCAACCGCAATCAGCTTGATGGTGTCGGTCACCGTGCAGCCGTGCGAGTTGACGAAGGTGGCGATGAAGGTGGTATTTTCATTCAAAGGCTGTGTGCTTGGGTCGTACGGCTGCCAGGTCACTACCTCGTCCGGCTGGAGGCTGGAGATGGTCACGTCGGGCACATTGCCTTTGCAAATTTTCTCTGAATCAAGTAGTTGCGCCAGCACCGGGTAAGCTCCGACCTGCACTTCGCCAATCTCCTTGCAGCCAAATTCATCGGTCGCTTGCACGAAATACGTGGTCGGCATTTCCAACATCACTTCCATGCTCGCAATCAGCGACATCGTGTCGCTGAAATCCGCCTGCGACGACCACAAAAAATTCACCGGCGACAGGGTGGCGCTTGCCGTCAGCGTGTCCAAAATTGCCCGGCAGGCTTCCGCCTCTTCCGGCACTTGCAGCCCGATGGCGTTGGTCACGGTGACGGTCACCGTTTTGTCCGCTTGGCAAAAATCGGTTTGGTTCAGGTCGGTGATAGTTACGACGTAAGTCGTTGTGCCCGTGACGGTTGCGGTAGGATTCCAGTAGTTCGGGTCGCTCAAATTTGCCGCAGGCGACCACTGATATTGATAGGTCGAATCGCCGCCGGGGTTCAGTTCGACGGTCGTTTGGGTCGGGCAGGCATGGAGCGTGTCAGGCAGGAAATCAGGGTTGAAAACATAGACGTCGAACTCATCGGTGACGGTCAGCGAGCAGCCCGTTTCAAACTGAATTACCAACGTCGCCTGCACGGCGGTATCGCTTTGCGTGAACAGCAGCGCCGGGTTTTGTTGGCTGGAACTGTCGCCGGTGCTGAATTGCCACGACCACGAAACGATGTTGCCCGGCGTCTGCGAGAGGTCGGTGAAATTGACGGTCACGGAGTCCGAGCAGGCGCTTTTTGCCATCGAAAATTCCGCCACCGGCGCAGGCATCACTTGAACGGGCAAGTAAAAAGTATCCTGCAAACACGGCAGCATAGGCACGAAAGCGACCACGTAACTGCCTGTGTCTGAGTAAGTAAAACTTGGATTCAGCGAAACGGACGAGGCGCTCGTGTCGGGAAAATCGAAGTACCATTTGAAAACGCCCTCCGAGCCTGGGTTCAGATTTTCAAAATCGAGGGTCAAACCTTCGCACTGCTTGTAGTTCACGAGCGCCGGGTCGAAGGCAAAATGTTCCGGCAAAAATTGCACGGTGACATCCTTGTGAACGGTGCAGCCGAGCTGGTTTTCCAGCATCAAATGCAAAGTGAAAATGCCCGTGTCGGCAGCGACCAGGCTAACCATCGGCTCGTTGGTGGCGAAAAAGGAAATGAACGGCGAGTTGGTTGACCAGGTGAACGACAGGCTATCCGCCAAACTGTAAACAGGCATCAAAGTCAGCGTGTCGCTCAGGCAAGCCGTCAGCACGTCGGGAAATTCGACTTTCATAACGTTCCCTGTTTCAAGGCTTTGCGTAAAAGTATCCAGGCAGCCTGTGGCTCCTTCGACGATGAGCATGGCGGTCAAAGTGCTGTCTTCCACGAAAACGGTCACGTCCTGGGCGGTCGAATTTGCAGGCAAGCCATTGCCAAAAGTCCATTCCCAGGAAATGATTGGGCTACCTGCCGGGAAAAAAGTCGAAGCCTCGTCGAAGTGAATTTTGACCGAATCGCCGATGCAATCCTGCACGTCGCTGGCAAAAACTGCGTCCACGCCTGCATCGGAAGAAATATTGACCGGAACTGTCCCGGTGCATTCCCGTGCGTCGCTCACCGTGACCGAGTAGCTGCCGGGCAGCACGTTCATCAAATCGGCAGTCAACGCCCCGTTGCTCCATTCGTAGCTGAACGGCGGCAAACCATTTTGGCTCACCTGCACCACCGAGGCATGACCGTCGAGCGTGTTTTGGCATTTCGCATTGTCCACTCCTACCAAAATCGCAAGCGGTTGAGATTCAGGCACAAGCACGTCGAGGAAAGCCTTGCAGCCGATGGCGTCGGTGACTTCGAGGGTGTAAGTTCCATCGTCAAGCCCGATGGCGGTGAGGCTGGTTTGCGCCAGCGAATCATTCCACAAAAACGAATACGGCGGGTTGCCACCTAAAATCACCGATGCTGTCGCTGTGCCCAATTGAGCGTCGTTGCAGCCAGCTTCCGTGCCGCTTCCATCTACCGTAATCACGATGTCTGCTCCGATGACGACCGAAGCTGTGTCCTCGCAGCCAGCCGCATCGGTCAAGGTCAAGCCATAATTTCCAGGGGCGAGGTTGTTGGCGGCGATGGGCGTCTGTCCGTCGCTCCAGGTAAAATTGAGGGGCCCGATGCCGCTCGGAGCGGCAGCCAAAGCCGAGCCATCGTCAAGCCCCA
>CAZHLB010000820.1:0-3404 GCA_964533005.1 uncultured Saprospiraceae bacterium | reverse complement strand
GATGCTTCGGGCGGCGTCGATGGATACTTGACTTATCGCTGGCAAGAAAGCACCGACGGCGGCGCAACCTGGACGGAGGTCGCAGACGCCGACCAGCCCACTTTCGACCCGGGTGTTTTGAGTGTCACCACCCAATTTCGCCGCCAGGCAAGACGAGCGCCCTGCACGATTTGGGTCAGCACCAACCTCGTGACCAAGACGGTCAGAACCATCCCGGTCGCCAGCATTTCCGATTTTCCAGCTACACAAAACGGCTATTTGTGCGAGGCAGCGAATTACCAATTTGCGGCAGCGGAAGGCGGCGACGGCGCTGACTACACCTGGAATTTTGGCTACGGAAATCCTTCCGTTCACTACGGAAAGGGGCCCTACACGGTGACTTTCAACGTGTCCAACAGCGTCTCTAGCACCAACGTCAACGTCAGCCTTTCGGTCAACATTGACGGCTGCATTCAGACGGACGCCAAGACTTTCAGCGTCCGCCCGCCGATTACCCTCACCGGCATCTCGACCAACGACCCGCCCTCCTGCAATGCGAACTCAGGCGACATCACCGTCAGCGTGAGCTACCCTTCGGGCACGAGCGTAGAGGGCAGCATTGACGGAACGACCTGGTCAGCGTTTTCCGGCTACTCGAAAACTTTCAACAACCGCCCCGCCGGGGTCTATCCGATTTACGTCCGGTACGCAGGCGACGAGTGCCTGCACGATTTTGGTTTCGTTACCCTCTCCGACCCGCCGCCGACGGCTGACATCAACGTTTCCGCAACCATCGTTTGCCTCGGCACGGACATTTCCGTCCTGGCAATTCCCGAAGGCAGCAGCCCGACCCTGACTTATTCCTGGAATTTTGGCAACAGCGCAGTGCCTGCAACCGCCACCGGGCAAGGCTCGCACTACGTTTCCTACGACAGTTCCGGCATCAAGACGATTTCGGTCGCCTTGCAAGACGGCAGTTGTTTCGGCTATGTGGAGCGCACCGTTCAGGTGGTTGAAAATTACACCACCCCCGGAAGCATCATCGGCGACGAAAACTTGTGCAGCACCATCACCAACCCGGCGCAAATCAATACCGAAAGCTCGCCCAACGGCGGCTTTGGCGGCACTCGCATCAACAAATGGCAGCGCCGCCTTGCCGACGGCGCTGGCGGCTGGGGCGCCTGGATGGACATTTCCGGCGCAAGCAGCACCAGCTACAACCCACCTCCGATTTCCGTCTCCACGCAATACCGCCGGGGCGTAAGGCGCTCGCCATGCAGCGATTGGATTTACTCGAACGAGGTCACCAAGTCCTTGTCTTCGATGCCGATTGCCAACGGCGACTACTATGAAAGCGCCTGCCCCGGTTTCGTTTACACCAACAACGTCTCGTACAACGACCAGCAACTCAACAGCCCGTCGTACACCCTCGTGGCGCTGCCGAACAACGGCACGATTGACCTCGACCCCGACGGCGAGTTCATTTACACGCCGAACTCGACCTTTTGCGGCACTGACCAATTCACGTATTCCGTCTGCAACCAATACTCGAATTGCTGCGACACGGCAAGCGTCGTGATTGACTTGAGCGACCCGGAAGCGCCCGTTTTGAATGGCATTCCGACGGACATCATCGTGCATTGCGACGAGGAAATCCCGTTGCCGCCGCTGGTCGAAGCCTACGAAAACTGCCAGTCCGTCACCATCGGTCTCGACCAGGTGACGACCCAGGGCAACGACTCCTGCTCGATTTACAGCTACGACCTGACCCGCATCTGGACGGGCTTGGATTACTGCGGAAACAGCGCCGTTGACCAGCAGCAGATTTCCATTCAAGACCTCACTGCGCCAGACATTTTCAGGGTCTATACTTTGCCAAACGGCAAGCAAATGGTGGCTGGCGTGATGGAAAACGTGACCCAACGCTGGAAGACGGTGGGCTTCCCGGTGCAGTTTGCTTTTCCGCCCGTGGTGTTTGCGCAGGTGACTTCGAGGAACGAAAACTCGGCGGTGGTGACGAGGCTGCGCAACGTTTCCACGACGCAATTCCAACTGCGTTTGCAGGAAGAAGAAAATGCGGACGGCGCACATTTGGAGGAAAACGTGGCTTGGATTGCCATTGACCAAGGTTCGTGGAGCGGCTCCCCTTCAGGGGGCGGGGGTGGTTCCCCTTCAGGGGCTGGGGGTGTGCCTTTCGAGGTGACCCGCAGGCTGACCAACAGCACGGCGGTAGCGTTTCCGCTGGCGCAATCCTACCCGCAGCCGCCGTGCATGATTGGCTCGATTCAAACTTTCAACGAAAACAACCCTGGCGCAATGCGCTTCAGCAGCGTCACCGGCTCGCACGCCACCACTTTCATCCAGGAAGAAAAATCGCTTGACCCGGAAGTTTTGCACGGCTTCGAGACGGTCGGCTACCTGGCGCTGGGCGGCACGGGCGATGTGAAAACTGCCTCCGGCGAGGTCGTCGGCGAGGTGGGCAGCCTGACGATTGACCATAATTTTCAAACCGTCACCTTCCAGCACGTTTATCACAACCCCGTCGTGGTGCTGGGCGGCTTGACTTACGACGACATCGCTCCGGCGACCGTCCGGGTGCAAAACGTAACGCCGACGGGCTTTTCCGTGCAGGTGGACGAGTGGGATTACCTCGACGGAACGCACGGCAGCGAAAAGGTGACTTACCTCGTCATCGAAGGCAGCCTGCCGCTCGACCAGCACGTGGAATGCAGCAGCATCCCTGCGCCGCTGGGCATCGGGACGGAGATTTTTGGCTACGACAACTGCGACAAAACCATCGCTTTGACCATGCTGGAAGGCGACCTGGAATTTGCCTGCGGCTCGGATTCGATTTTCACCCGCACCTGGTCGGTGCGTGACGAATGTGGCAACGAAACGACGCTGACGCAAACTTTCATCCTCACCGACACGACGCCGCCAGCCTTCACCGTACCTGCAAACGTTGACCTGCTTTGCTCGCAAAACAAGGACGACCTCAGCCTGGCTGGCGACGTGACCGACGAAAGCGACAACTGCTCCAGCGGCATCGAAGCGACTTACGAGGACAACCTTTCGGCGCTCGAAGGCTGCTTCGGCTTCATCACCCGCACCTGGACGCTGCTCGATAATTGCGGAAACGCAACCATCCAAGTCCAGCACCTCTACGTCTCGCCCGACAACGACGGCGACCTCGACCTGCGCCCCGACATCGCCGACCACGACGACGACAACGACGGCATCCCCGACTTCGACGAAGGCGGCGGCGACCGGGACGGCGATGCCATTCCCAATCACCTCGACCGTGACAGCGACAACGACGGCATCACCGACCTCATCGAAGCGGGTTTCCGGGACAGCGACGGCGACGGCCGGGTGGACAACTACCTGCAAACCAATTGGGACAACGACGGCGACGGCTACGCCAT
>CAZHLB010000819.1:0-3409 GCA_964533005.1 uncultured Saprospiraceae bacterium | reverse complement strand
CAGACTTGCAGACAGTTGTTTCACTCAGACGCCACATGAGCCTCACTTTTGACTTTTGACTTCAGACAACAGGATATTTAAACGTCGAAACCAACTTCACCCGCCTCCCCGTCGCACTCGACTTCCTCGCAGCCTCCATAATTTCCAGCACGTGCAAAGCGTGCTCTGCCGCAATCAAAGGTTCCTTTCCCGTCACGAGGCTTTCCGCAATCACCGAAGCGCCCATTTCCCAGACGTAATCTCCCGCATCGGGCACGTAGCGTTTGCCTTTTTCATCATCCACCGTCGCCATGTCCACGCCGAAAGGCGCCCAATCGTAGCCGATGAGGTGCATGCTGCCCTTCGTGCCGACGATGGAAACGGTCGGTTTTTCCTGCCCTTCGCCTTCATGACCGTAGGGGTCGAAAAAATTGAAGCCGCACTGCACGTGCGAAATTGCGCCGCTGCCATGCTCCATCAAAACGCTGGCGTTGTCTTCCGCTTCCACCTTGATTTTGCCTTTGTTGTCCACCGTGCGGGTGGGCGTGAGGATGTTGACCATCGCCATCACATTTTTCACGGGACCCAGCAAACCGGTCAAAGTGCCCAAATTATAGACGCCGAGGTCGGGCAGGCTGCCGCCGCCTTTTTCATAAAAAAATGCCGACCAATGGGGACCCAAATGCCCGTAGTGCGCATGAGCGGCGGCGATTTTTCCAAGCTTTCCTTCCTGAATGGCTTTCGACATGAATGCAAATTGCGGGCTTTGCACGACGGCAGGTGCGCCCCAGATGCGCAAGCCTTTTTGGTTTGCAAAATCGAGCAGGGCACGACCTTCTTTGTAAGTATTTGCCATCGGCTTTTCGCTCCAGATATGCTTGCCAACGCCGAGGGCGATTTTGTTCAGGCGACCGTGTTCCTGCATGTCGGTCGTGTTGACGAGCAGGTCGAAAGGCGCTCCGGCTAACATTTTGTCAATGTGCGGGTAGTGGTTGGGCACGTTGAATTCCTTCGCCCGCTTTTGCGCCCGCTCGTAAATGATGTCGCAAGTGCTGACCAATTCGACATGCGGCGACTTCGACAGATGCGGCAAATAGACGCCGGAAACGCTGCCGCAGCCAATCAAGCCGATTTTGATTTTGCGGTCGGCGGGAAACAAAATGCCTGCCTGGGCGGCGACGGAAGCAAGCAGGGAAGCAGCGCCAAAGGCAGCGCTTTGGCGAAGGAACTGGCGGCGAGTTTGTTGATTGTTCTTCATGTTCTTTTTGCCGGAAAGTTAGAAAGCCGGGCAAGCCTTTGGTTTGTTTCGGAAGAAATTACCTCCAAGTTTTTCAGGCAGGATTTTTCGAGTACGTTTGTAAAAACAACTTCATCATGTCAACCACCGAAATAAAGCCGCAAGTCAACCTGAATGAAATCCTTGCGGGCATTTCCACATTGGATGTTCGTGAGTTGGAAGCCTTTTTCAACAAGGTCGGGACGATGCTGGCGCATCGCAAGACGCCTCATCTGACCGAGCGGGAGTACCAGCTTTTGAAGGAAATCAACAAAGGCTTGTCGCCGGAACATCGCCGCAAGTATTTGAAATTGAAAGAGAAGTTCCAGGCTCGAACCATCGAAGAGCAGGAACAGAAGGAGTTGCTGAGAATGAGCGATGAAATTGAACAGGCGGGGGTTCGCCGCTTAGAATATTTGGTTGAATTGTCGAAGCTGAGGGGCGTGAGTTTGCAAGAACTTATGAACCAACTTGGCATCAAAACTCCCCTGGCTTATGGCTGATAAAAAAATTCCCGCCGCCATCCGCCAACTCGTGGCTGAACGAGCCAAGCACCGCTGCGAATATTGCAAAACGCCAAGCGACTATGCTCCCGGCTATTTCGAGGACGACCACATTACGCCAAAAAGCAAAGGCGGCAGCTCCACGCCTGACAATCTTGCCCGCATTTGCGATGGATGCAACAACGGCAAGTCTGACAAAACGGAAGGCATTGACCCAGTCACCAATCAAACAGTCCGGCTATTCCACCCAAGAAAAGACAAATGGCAGGAACACTTTACATGGAGCAACAACTCCCTATTTATCATCGGAATTTCACCTCTTGGAAGAGCTACCATAGAAGTACTTCGCATGAACCGTACCCCATTGGTGAATCTAAGAGGAGCTTTGTTTTTGGCAGGAATACATCCGCCAATGGATTAAGCATCTCAAACCCGACAGAAGAACATCCAAATCTGAACGCTCCTCCCTTACCTTTGAGTTGCTCTCTCCGAACCACATAAATTCTCCCGACTTATGGCTCACTTTCACTCATTTCTCGCAGGCATTTCCCTGCTGTTTTTCTCTCCGATTTTCTCGCAAGCTCCCTTCGACGCTGCCCGCCTGGGCGGTGAAATCATCTTCGACGGCAAAGTGGACGAAGCCGCCTGGCAAGCAGTGCCGCCGCTCGGTCTGTTGCAGCAAGTGCCCAATTTCGGGCAACAGCCTTCGGAACGGTCAGAAGTTCGGCTGGCTTACGACGACAATTACCTCTACTTGTCGGGCAAGTTTTTCCTGAGCGACAACAAGTTTTACCGGGCAACCAGCTACAAACGAGACACGCAAAGTCCCAGCACGGACTACGCCGGCTTCGTCATTGACAACTTCAACGACTATGAAAATGCCGTCGCCTTTTTCACCACGCCCACCGGCTTGCGCTGGGACGGAACGGTCTCCAACGACGCACAAATGGATGACAACGTCAGCATTGACTGGAACACCTTTTGGGACGCCGCCGCAACTCGCATGGACAGCGGCTGGAGCGCAGAAATCCGCATCCCCTGGTCGAGCCTGCGCTTCGTGGAAAAAGATGGCGAAGTCGTCATGGGCATCACCGTTTGGTGGTGGATGGCTGCAAAAAACGAGATAGACATGTTTCCGCTCATCTCTAACAGCCTGGGCGGGATGAGTTTTTTCAAGCCTTCGCAGGCGCAGCGGTTTCGCTTTCGAGGCATCCGTGCAAGCAAACCGCTCTATTTCACGCCTTACATTTTGGCGGGCTACCAGGAAAAACACGATTTGAACGAAAACGGAACGGCTTACAAAAAAGACAAAGACCCCAAAATTGAAATCGGCGGCGACTTGAAATACAGCATTTCCAGCAACCTGACCCTCGACCTCACCGCCAACACCGATTTCGCCCAGGTGGAAGTGGACGACGAGCAGGTGAACCTGACCCGCTTCAATCTTTTCTTTCCTGAAAAACGCCAGTTTTTCCTGGAACGGGCGAGCATTTTCGATTTCCAGTTTGAAGATTTCAACCGGCTTTTTTACAGTCGCCGTATCGGAATCGAGGAGGACGACCCGGTGCGGATTTATGGCGGGGCGAGGTTGCAGGGTCGCCTGGCGGGCAGCGATTTTGGCTTTTTGAGCATGCAAACGGCAGCGACGGAC
>CAZHLB010000818.1:0-3409 GCA_964533005.1 uncultured Saprospiraceae bacterium | reverse complement strand
ATCGTTGAGCCGAAACGAGCAAAAACCATCTCCGACTTCCTCCCGCCAGGTAAAATCGCCCGCCGAGTTTGCCGAAGGCATCCACCGGGGCGACCGCATCCTCCTGAGCCAAGCCATCACACTCATCGAAAGCACCCGCTCCGACCACCAAATCCTCGCCCAAAAAATCCTCGATTGCTGCCTCATCTCATCCCTCATCCCTCATCCCTCGTCCCTCCGCATCGGCATCACCGGCTCGCCGGGTGTTGGCAAAAGCACTTTCATTGAAACCTTCGGAATGTACCTCACCGGGCAGGGTCGCAAGCTGGCAGTTTTGGCGATTGACCCAAGCAGCCAGGTGAGCCGGGGCAGCATTCTCGGCGACAAAACCCGCATGAACCGCCTCGCCGCCGACCCGAATGCCTTCATCCGCCCCAGCCCTGCCGGGGATTCGCTCGGCGGCGTGACTGCACGAACCCGGGAAGCAATGTTGCTCTGCGAAGCCGCCGGATTCGACACGATTTTTATCGAAACGGTCGGCGTGGGGCAGTCGGAGGTGGCGGTGCATGGTATGGTTGATTTTTTCTTGTTGCTACTGTTGCCCGGCGCAGGCGACGAGTTGCAAGGCATCAAACGGGGCATCGTGGAATTAGCGGATTTGCTCGTGGTTAACAAAGCTGATGACGATCGGAAAGCCTTGGCGAATGAGGCAAAAAGAGCGTACGCCAGGGTGCTCCATCTTTTCCCGCCAAAGCCAAGTGGTTGGACGCCAAAAGCCCTCACCTGCTCGGCATTGACCGGCGAAGGCATGGTTGAAATCTGGCAACAAATACTTGATTTCCAAAAACTTGCCACCGAAAATGGCTGGCTGGAACAAAATCGCCGGGAGCAGTCGAAGCGGTGGCTTTCCGACTTGATTGAGCAAGGCTTGCGGCGGTTGTTTTTGGAAAATGAAGCGGTGAAAGCAAATTTGGAGCGGCTGGAAAAAGAGATGATGGAGGGCAAAATTTCCGCCTGGCGAGCAAGCGAAGAACTACTATCAAATTTTAGGTAAGTAGCTGCCTCCGTGCAGGTTCACCATTTTTATTCAATTCAAATTACCTTTGGAAAAAAATCAAGACCATGATTGAAGCAACGACTGTTCAGAAAAAAAGCAGGAAAAAGCCTTCCCAAAAAATCCCGGAGCATCTCATCTACGAAGTGGTGCGGGGGAAGCCCATTTATTACAAGGGCTACAAAGACGTGCTAAACTCAACAAAAACATCAGAGGAAATCAAAATGGAAAGTCAAATGCAAGCTGGGCTGAAGGCTATGATTTCAGCATTCATCGGATTATCACTTGTAAAATTGGGTTATAAAATAGCCACCGGAGAACTTGGCTTAAACATCTCGAAGGATGACAAGAGAGGCGCTGACTTCGCTATTTACCGGGCAGAAAATTGGAAATGGGAACCCAAATTTTCCAACCTGCCGCCCGAAGTCATTATCGAAATTGACGTGCAAGCCGAAATGGAAGACATGACCGAAATGGAGTACATCCAAGGCAAAATCAAAGATTACCTCGCCTTCGGCGTCAAAAAAGTCATCTGGATATTTACCAAAGAAAGGCTCGTTTTCATCGCCACTGCCCAGCTTCCCTGGCTGGCTTACGACTGGAGCGCCGACATCGAAGTGGTGGAGGACGTTCAGATTCGGTTGGAAGACCTGGTGAAATGAGTTGCTGCAAAAACTAACCATGAAAGAAGCCTTCATCATTGACGCCGTCCGCACCCCGGTCGGCAATTTTCAAGGAACACTTTCCACCATCCGCCCCGACGACCTGGCGGCGCACGTCATCCGCTCCCTGGTCGAGCGGCATCCGGGCATTCCAAATGACGCTTACGACGACGTGTTTTTTGGCTGCGCAAACCAGGCAGGCGAGGACAATCGCAACGTCGCCCGCATGGCTTTGCTGTTAGCCGGGCTGCCCGTCAGCGTTCCCGGCGAGACGGTCAACCGGCTTTGCGCCAGCGGAATGGCAGCGGCAATTCATGCGGCAAGAGCGGTGCAAACAGATGACGCTGAACTGATTATCGCAGGCGGCGTGGAAAACATGACCCGTGCGCCGCTCGTGATTTCAAAAGCCTCGCAAGCCTTCGGGCGGGATTCGGAGCTATTCGACAGCAGCTTCGGCTGGCGCTTCGTCAATCCGCTTTTGAAAAAAATGCACGGCACGGACAGCATGGGCGAGACGGCGGAAAACCTCGCCGCCCTGCACCAAATCAGCCGCCAAGACCAGGACAGTTTTGCCTTTCATTCGCAAATGAAAGCGGCGACGGCGCAGGCATCCCGCAGGCTGGCGGAGGAAATCGTGCCCGTGCCGATTCCGCAGCGAAAAGGCGACCCGGTGCTGTTTGACAAGGACGAATTCATCAAGCCCGGCACGACGCTGGAGGTGCTTGCGAAGCTGCGACCCGCCTTCAAAAAGCAAGAAGACGGCGGCACGGTCACTGCCGGAAACGCCTCCGGCTTGAATGACGGCGCTGCCGCCCTGCTCATTGCCTCGGCGGAGGCGGTGAAAAAATACAACCTGCGCCCGCTCGCCCGCATCGTCGCCTCGGCGACGGCTGGCGTGGAGCCTCGCATCATGGGTATTGGTCCTGTGCCTGCCAGCGCAAAAGCCCTCGCCAAAGCCAACCTGAGCCTCGCCGACATGGACGTGATTGAATTAAATGAAGCCTTCGCCGCCCAGGCGCTCGCCTGCACCCGCACCTGGGGCATCGCCGACCTGGACGAGCGGCTCAATCCGAACGGCGGGGCGATTGCCATCGGGCATCCGCTGGGGATGTCGGGGGCGAGGATTTTGGGGTCGGCGGCGCTGGAATTGCAGAAGCGGCAGGGGAAATATGCGCTGGTGACGATGTGCATTGGCGTTGGACAGGGGTATACGGTTGTCATCGAACGGGTTTAAATTTTTGAGCGGGGGTCGCACCCGGCGCAACTTTGCCAAACACACGGTTTCACCGCTATATTTTTTACATAAAAAACTGACCATGAAGCCCCTGTTCCTCTCCCTGTTTTTGCTCTCCATTTGTGCCTGCCGCAAGGAGAACCTGCTCCCAAACTCGCAAGAACAAGCTGCTTTTCTAAAAATCAAAGATGTGCCCGTCGAGCCTTCCTCCGACGACTGCGACGCCGTCCTCGCCGCCTGGCGGCAAGCCAACCAAGTTCTCGCCAACCAACTCTGCGACACGGTTTGGGGGGATTGGGATTGCGTCTTCGACGGGCTGCCGACTTACTGGTTGGTGTACGTTGCGCCGAACGACCCGGGGTGCTTTCCGACGTGGGATTCGGCGGTTGAATGAGTTCAAAATTCAACGTCGGCAGGGTTTTGAACCCTGTTGATTACCCACAGAATAGCGGCTTGAAAATCAGCCGGTTAATTAGCCCC
>CAZHLB010000817.1:0-3410 GCA_964533005.1 uncultured Saprospiraceae bacterium | reverse complement strand
AATTGGTCGCTAGCCGCCGAATATTGATAGGTCAAAGAATCGGGATGGTAGCGGGTCAAACGGATGCTGGCAGCGGAATCGAATTGCGGCGTAAAGCCTTCTAAACCAGCGGCGTAGGATTTTTGCAGCACCGCTTTTTCCTTCGTGTTCATGCCTTCGAGGGCGGCGATTTCGGCGTCGCCATTTTCCACGATTTGAAATTCCCGCACGAACCAGGCATTGCCGCAGGGATCATTATTTGGCAGCGCCTGGTCTTCCGTGTAGATGAAATATTTGGTGTTGAGCATGCCGTAAATTTTGCTCGCCTCCATCGGCTGGCGCAACCTGCCTTCTTTTTGAAAATGCCGCTCCACCAATTCCTGGAACCGCATCAGTTTGGCTGCGTGGTAGCCGCCGATGCTTTTGTGATGGTAGGAAGTGAGGGCATTCGAAATCGGGCTGCCCCTGCGGAAATCGGCGACCCGGTAGTATGGGTCAGGGTCTTTCAAAATTTGCTCGTCGGCGGCAGTTGGGGCGGTGATTCTAAGTTTATCCGTGGCGCTCACGTAGTCGCCCTCGTCGAGGAAGCGGTTGCCGATTGCCCAAATGTCAATCAGCGAAAGCAAGCCGATGCCAAGCACGACCCAAGCCGCCGAAAAGCGAGTGCGCAACCAAAACCAAAGCACCGCAAAAGCGCAAGCCATGAAAATGAGCGTCCGGAAAGCATCTGCTCGCAGCAAACCTGCCCGGTCTTGGGCGACGGCGGCGGCGACGGCGGCGGGGAAATTTTCGCCTTCCTTGTGAAAATCAAGCCCAAAACTTAGGAGGTAGCCCAACAGCGCCAGCCCTCCGGCGATGCCGCCAGCCAGCAGCAGCGCCCTTTTCCGCTCGCCTGCTTCGATGTTTTTGTCAAAAAAAGCCTGCAAGCCCAACACGCCCAGCAACACCACAAAAAGGTTGGTCAAACCGAGCGCCATCGTGACTGCCCGGAACTTGTTCATCATCGGCAAAGTGTCGAACAGCAGGTAGTTGAAGGCGGAGAAATGTTTGCCCCAGGCAAGAAAAATGCAAAGCACCGACGAGGCAATCAGGTACCAGCGCAAAGGCGATTTCACCAAAAATGCGCCGAGAAAAAACAGCAGCACGAACACCGCACCCAGATAGACGCCGCCTCCGGTGAATGGCTGGCTGCCCCAGTACGGCGAAGTTTCCTGCGCCAGCGCCGTCGCTTCTTCTGTGTTTGGCATTGTTCGCAAGATTTCGATGGTTTTGCTGTCCGGGTCGGCGGCAAGGCTGGTGTTGCTCGAACCGCCTACAAAATTGGGAATGACCAGGTTGTACGTTTCCAAAATGCCGTAGCTCCAGCCGAAAGCATAGTCTTTCGACAAGCCCGACTCGCCAGCTTTCGAGCCGCTGGCGTTTGGTCCTTTTTGCGTCAGCTCCGACTTGCCACGAATGGTTTCCTGCGAATATTCCTCCGTCGTCATCAGCCTGCCTGCGTTGGTGGCGAAGGCAAGCGCAACTGCCGCAGCAGTGATGCCGGTGGCTTTGAAAAAGCCCGGCAACGTGCCTTTGCGAACGGCATCCACGAGGTAAACGACGCCAAAAATCAGCATCGTAAGCAGGAAGTAGTAAGTGATTTGCAGGTGGTTGGCGTACAAATTCAGCGCCGTGAAAAGCACCGTCAAACCTCCGCCGAGCCAATATTTCCCTCGAAAAGTCAGGATGATGCCAGCCAGCGCAGGAGCGACGTAAGCCGAGGCAATGATTTTGGTGGAATGCCCCGCTTCAATCAGGTGCATGTGGTTTCCAGCAAGCCCGAAGCCCGCCGCACCTGCCAAAGCAATGCGCCAGTCAACTCCCAGCACAATCAGCAGCAGGTAAAAACCAGCCATCATCAACAGGATGCCCGTGTGCGGCGGGGCCATGTGATTGCCTAACAGAAAGGTTCGGTTGATGTATTGCATCACGTTTTTAGTGGGATACAAAATCTGGTAGGCAGGCATCCCGGCGAAGCAGGCATTCGTCCACAAGGGGTACTCGCCTGTTTTTTCTTCGACGACCCGGCTCTCGGATTGCATGCCGAGCGCTTGGATATTGTCGCCTTGTTGCAACGTTTTGCCCTCGAAAACAACGGGGGCGAAGCGGGCGAAAGCCAAAATCAGAAGGACGAAGAAGGCGATGAGGTGGGGCAGCAGCCGTTTCAAAGTTGGACTCATGTTTTTTAATGATGAATGATAAATGGTAAATGTCAGACTTGGACGACGAGGACTTGCTCCGTCGGGAGTTGGGGCAGGCGCAAAAGTAGATTTTGGATGTAAGGTTTCAACACGGGGATTTTGTTGCTCGGAGCATCGAGGACAAAAAGGCGGATGGGAAACTTGGCGAGATTTTGCTGAAACTGGAGGTTTTTGTCAATCGTGACAAGTGCATCGAAGCCGTGCATCACCAGCAGACCAAGCAATTCGCCATTTTTGATGCCCGTCCATTTCATGTCGGAAACGGTGAAAACTTGGTGGGCTGCGCCAAATTCCGATTTCAATTTGCGAGGCAGGTTTTCATCAAGCAGTAATTTCATCGAGGGTAGTTTGAGTCAACAGCAATTGTTCGGCATAGTGAAGCACCTGCAAGGCTTGCTCTTTTGAAACGGAGGGAAAATTGTCCAAAAATTCTTCCAAGGTTTCCGTTTCCAGCCAATCGAAAAGTGACTGAACCGGCACTCTCGTGCCTGCAAAAACTGGCGTTCCACTCACGATTTCAGGGTCAACGGTGATTAAATTTTCAAGGGTGGCAGCCCTCTTTGGCAATTTTTCATAGACCGCTTGCGGTTCATTCAATTCAAAAATCCCCTCCATTTCCCGACGGAATTGAACGAGCCGGAGAATAATTTTCGGGTCGTCCTGCCGGGCTAACCATTCCAGCAATTCAAGTTTGAGAAGTTTAATTTCTGTTGACATGGCAGCAAATTTTGCATTTCAAGCCTGAAAATCAGGCATTCAAAGGTAAATCAAATCCGCCCTAATTTTGCCGCCATGCAAACCCAGCCGCCGCCTGTTCTCACCATCATCACCGTCACCTTCAACGCCGCCCGCCTGCTCGAAGGAACCATCCGCAGCGTCCTCGAACAAACTTATCCGCACATCGAATACCTCATCATTGACGGCGCTTCCATCGACGGCACACTCGAAATCCTGCGCCGCCTCCCCGCCAAATCACCAAATCGCCAAATCACCAAATGGTCAAGCGAGCCTGACCGGGGCTTGTACGATGCCATGAACAAAGGCTTGCGCAGGGCGACCGGCGACTTCGTCTGGTTCCTGAACGCAGGCGACCATTTGTTTGAAAAAGACACGGTGGAAAAGATCATGCGGCATTGCAAGGCAGAGACGGACGTGCTAATTGGCGAAGTGAAGCTCGAGGATGAAAACCGC
>CAZHLB010000816.1:0-3412 GCA_964533005.1 uncultured Saprospiraceae bacterium | reverse complement strand
GAAGAGGAACCGTCCACGTCTCATGCGTGAGACGTGGACGGTTCCTCTTCGAGGATGACAAAAGCGACTCAGCCAGACGTGCGTGAGACGTGGACGGTTCCGCCTCCGGCGGATGACAAAATCTCTATTAGCCCACCACGATATTTATCATCCTCCCCGGCACGACGACTACCTTTTTCACCGTCTGCCCATCCGTCCATTTCCTGACGCTTTCCAAGCCCAGCGCCAGTTTTTCCAACTCATCCACTGGCAGTCCGGCGGGCAATTCCACCAGGTCTCTTTTTTTGCCGTTGATGCTCACCGGGTAGTGAATGGTGTCTTGCACAAGATGCTCGTCCTTGTGGACAGGGTAGGGTGCGACACAAACCGAGTTCGCATGACCCAGCCGATGCCACAATTCTTCCGCCAGATGCGGCGCAAACGGAGCGACTAAGCGCACCAGCGGGTCGAGCACTGCCCGCTTGTTGCAGTTCCCGCTGCGCAATTCGTTGACACAAATCATGAAGCCGCTGACGCAGGTGTTGAACGAAAACCGCTCGATGTCTTCGGAGACTTTTTTGATGCAAGTGTGCAGCGTTTTCATTTCCTGCTTCGTGGGCGCTTCGTTGCTGACCAGGAAATTCCACTGGCTGTCGAAGAACAAGCTCCAGAATTTTCGAAGGAAATTGCTCACGCCGTTGATGCCTTTCGTGTCCCAGGGTTTCGCCTGCTCGATGGGACCCAGGAACATCTCATACATCCGAAAACAGTCAGCTCCATGCTGTTCAATCACGTCGTCGGGATTGATGACGTTGTGCAACGACTTTGACATTTTTTCCACCACCTGCGAAAGTTGAATGTAGCCATTGCCATTTTCATCTATTTCAACCTTGACATTGCTGCCCGGCGAGACTGGCTCGAAGCGGCTGTCGGCGTTTTTCAATTGCTCGAACTTGTCAAGATAAAGCCGCCAATTTTCATCCACCAGGCGCACAGGGACGTGCAATTCCAGCGTCCTGCCGCCTTCCAGCACCACTTCCATGATGGCTGATTTTCCTTGAATCATTCCCTGGTTCAGCAGCTTGCGATATGGCTCTTTTGTCGGCACTAAACCTTTGTCATACAGGAACTTATGCCACATTCGGCTGTACATCAAATGCCCGACGGCATGCTCCGTGCCGCCCACGTACAGGTCAACGTCCCGCCAATAATTCAGGGTTTTTTGCGAAGCAAATTCTTCGTCGTTGCGGGCGTCCATGTACCGCAAAAAATACCAGGACGAGCCTGCGAAGCCAGGCATGGTATCGGTTTCCCGTTTCCAGCCATTCGGCAAATTCACCCAATCTTCCACCCTTGCGAGCGGCGATTTTGCGCCGGAAGCGGGCTTGAAATCTTCCAGTTCCGGCAGTTCGAGCGGCAGTTCTTGGTCGGGCATCGGGTGCGCCACGCCGTCCGGGTCGTAGGCGATGGGGAACGGCTCGCCCCAGTAGCGTTGCCTGCTGTAGATGGCGTCCCGCAACTTGTAATTGATGCGGCGCTTGCCGATGCCCATGTTTTCGATGCGCAGCAAAATGGCTTCGATGGCGTCCAAAACTTCCATGCCATCGAGGAAGCCGGAGTTAATCATTTTGCCCAATTTGTCCTCGATGGTTGCGCCGGGAAACATGCTTTTGTCAATGATGGGGACGATGGGCAGGTTGTATTTTTTGGCGAAGCGCATGTCCCGCTCGTCGTCGGCGGGGACTGCCATGATGGCGCCCGTGCCGTAGTCTTTCAGCACGTACTCAGCAATCCAAATGGGTATTTTTTCGCCGTTGAAAGGATTGATGGCAAACGCCCCGGTGAACTCGCCGGACACTTCTTTCGTCTCGGACATCCGGTCACGCTCGCTGCGGGTGTTGACGTAATTCAGGTAATTTTCGATGGCTGGACGCTGTTCGGGCGTGGTTATTTTTTTGACCAAATCATGCTCCGGGGCAAGCACCATGAAGGTTGCGCCGAAGATGGTGTCGGGTCTGGTGGTGAAAATTTCGAGGTATGAGGTATGAGGTATGAGGTATGAAGGGGCAAGTTCAAAAAACAGTTGCGCACCCTGCGACTTGCCAATCCAGTTCCCCTGCATTTTTTTCATGGCGTCGCTGAAATCCACCTCGTTCAAATCGTTCAGCAGGCGCTCGGCGTATGCGGTGATGCGCAGGCTCCATTGCAGCATCGGCTTGCGTTCCACCGGGTAGCCGCCTCGCTCGCTGACGCCGTCTTTCACTTCGTCGTTCGCCAGCACCGTGCCCAATGCCTCGCACCACCAGACGTAGGTGACTTTGCGATATGCCAGGCGGTAATTCATCAACACGTCGTCCTTTTGCTTCGGCGACATGGCTTGCCATTCTTCAGCAGAAAAAATGGTTTCCTGTGAGGTAGCCGCATTCAAGCGGGCATTGCCTTCCGTCTCGAAAACTTCAATAAGTTCCTCGATGGGGCGAGCCGAGTCAGCGTCTTTGCAGTAGTAACTTTTAAAGAGTTGCAGAAAAATCCACTGCGTCCATTTGTAGTAACCGGGGTCGCAAGTGCGCACTTCCCGACTCCAGTCGAAGCTGAAACCGAGGTTGTCCATTTGCCGGCGGAAATACTCGATGTTGTTGGCAGTAGAAATGGCAGGATGGATGCCTGTTTGAATGGCATATTGCTCGGCAGGCAATCCGAAAGCATCGTAGCCCATCGGATGCAGCACGTTAAAGCCTTGCATTCGCTTATATCGTGCGAAAATATCGGAGCCGATATATCCTAGCGGATGCCCGACGTGCAAGCCCGAACCGCTTGGATATGGGAACATATCGAGGACATAATATTTAGGGCGGTCGCTGTCATTCGAGACTTTATAGACGGCGTTTTCGTCCCACCAATGCTTCCATTTCTTTTCTATTTCACGAGGGTTGTATTCCATTTCGAATGATGAATGATGAATGATGAATGCGAGGCGCTGAAAAACCATCACCACTCATCATTCATCATTTAAAAAAGAGGTGCGAAGAAAGGGATTTTGAGCAAAAAGGAGGCGATGTGGGGGAAAGTTCCCCTTCGGGAAGCCTGAGTTTAGGTTCAGCCATTCGGAAGTTCTTTGCTTTATTTGCCTCAAAATCAAAACTTATGAGGAAGCGATACACTCACCGGCATTTCATCGAACTTCTCGGCTTCAATCACGTGGAAAAACAAGCATTGCTTGCCGGATGCACCTGGCAACGATATGTTTCCAACACCAACTACAATGGTTTTCTCCAAACTTACGCAGAGGATGGGAAAATCGAGGGAGGACGAATCAACGTTCAACTGAAATCCACCGATAAAATCAACCGGGCAAAAAAGACGGGAGAGATACTGTTTAACCTGTCAATAAAAGACCTGGAGGCATGGTTGAACAGGTTCACCATGGTCTTGC
>CAZHLB010000815.1:0-3413 GCA_964533005.1 uncultured Saprospiraceae bacterium | reverse complement strand
TGAAAAATTTTCAATTTTTCAACGGCAACATCCAAAAACCACCTGTCAGCTTTGGACTCGATTCCGAAAAAATGCCAACAACTTTTTACCCCTCCGGAAACATCCCAAATGTTACCTGTCAAAATAGCCAGGAATGCCAGGTCAGGCAGGCATCGAAGCATGAAAATCCTGGTGAATTAAGCTGGCGTACCTGTCGAGCAATTCAATCACCCGCTCCCGTCGCTCCGATTTCACAATCATCCCCACGTGGTGCCGCTTGCCAATGCGCCAGACAACTTCCGGGTCGGAAAATGGCGAATAATCAGGCGTTTCAAAGCGGGAAAGCGAGTTGACGATACCTGCATAATCCTTCCGGACAGGCGGCAGCGCATATTTCTCACCCCTCGCATCGGCAGTTTCAATTTTCGCCCATTCCTTCCAAAGGTTGATGCCGGAGGCAAATTCGACCATGTCCGACAGGTGAGCGCCGCCGACCCGGCTGCTGGTTTCCAAAAAGTAAAACTTACCGTCTTCCTTCGATTTGATGAATTCCGTGTGCGAGGCGCTATGCACCATGCCGAAGGCTTTCATCACGCCGGCGTTGAATTTGGTGAGTTCCCGGTCGTCCTCGTCGCCGTATTCGCAGACGACGGAGCGAAAAATGCCGCCGCCGTGCGCCACGTCCCACGGCGTTGCGAGGTATTGCGAGACGAGGGTGAAGGAGACGTTTTTGCCAAAATTCAAAGCGTCCACGTGGAAAATGTCGCCAGGAGTAAATTTCTCGGCG
The DNA here is from genome assembly GCA_964533005.1 of uncultured Saprospiraceae bacterium. Taxonomy (GTDB): domain Bacteria; phylum Bacteroidota; class Bacteroidia; order Chitinophagales; family Saprospiraceae; genus UBA6168. Next base: position 2,647 of record CAZHLB010000815.1, on the reverse strand, counting down.
AGGTAGCTGTGCCGTTTTTCACCCAATTCATGCACTGCCTGCCAAAGTTCTTCTGCCGAATTGACTTTGAGAATGCCCTTCGCAGCCGCCTCGAAACGAGGTTTCACCATGTACGGCGGGCTGACTTTTCGAACAAATTCATTGATGGCTTCATCGTTGAAAAGCGCCGTAAATGCTGGCACTCTCAAGCCTGCTTCGGCAGCTTTCAGGCGCATGGCAAGTTTGTCCCGGAAGTGCCGGGCAGTGGTTTGACCCATGCCTGGAATGCGAAAATGCTCACGTAATTCAGCCGCTTCTTCCACGTCGAAATCGTCGAGGGCAACAATTCTATCCACCTGCGTCGTGCGCAGAAAATGGGCGAGACCGGCGATGAAATGTTCCATGTTCCAGACGCCGTGGACGGTTTCTTCCATGAAAAAAATGTCGTCGAGCGATTCCCTGGGCCAGGCGTCGTGCTCGGTGTCTTTCGTGGTGACGAGGAAGACCCGGTTACCTGCTTCTTTGCAGGCTTTGAGGAAGTCCATGCCTTTGAATTCACAGGAAATGCAGAGGAAAGTGATGGGTTTGCTCATAAAATGAGAGGTCTGTGGAGGCAGGTGGTTTTGAAGAGAAAATTGGGATGCTTCAGCAACACGACTTTTTTCTTCAACACATAGTCACATGAGTTCACATAGTTTTTTGAAAATCAGCAAACTATGTTTTCTATGTGACTATGTGTTTTCAAAAAAAAAGGTGTGTTGCTGAAGCATCCCAATTTTCTCTTCAAAACCACCTGCCGCCGGATGTCGCTAAAGTCATAAAAAAAGAAAGGGGCTTGGAGATTTTCCACCGGAAAATTTCCAAGCCCCTTTCTTTTTGATGCTTTCCCAGCCTACCGGGCAAACTGAACGGCTCGCTTCTCCCGAATCACCGTCACCTTGATTTGCCCCGGATACTGCATCTCGTTCTGGATTTTCTGCGAAATCATAAACGCCAAATCGTCAGCGTACTGGTCGGTGACTTTTTCGGCTTCCACAATCACACGCAGTTCCCGGCCGGCTTGCATGGCGAATGCTTTCGAGACGCCTTCGTGCGCCATTGCAACTTCTTCCAGTTCGCCGATGCGCTTGAGGTAGCTCTCTAAGATTTCCCGGCGAGCGCCCGGGCGAGCGCCGGAGATGGCGTCGCAAGCCTGCACAAGCGGGGAAAGGATGTTGTTCATCTCGATTTCGTCGTGGTGAGCGCCAACTGCGTTGATGATGATTGGGCTTTCGCCGTGCTTTTCGCAAAGATTCATGCCGAGGATGGCGTGGCTCAGTTCGGTTTCTTCTTCGGAAACCTTGCCGATGTCGTGCAGCAAGCCTGCCCTTTTTGCCATTTTCGCCTGCTTGGGGCTGAGACCCAATTCGGCTGCCATGATGCCGCAGAGGTTGGCAGTTTCGATGGAATGTTTGAGCAGGTTTTGACCGTAGGACGAGCGGAAACGCATGCGACCGACCATTTTCACGAGGTAGGCGTGCAAGCCGTGAATGCCCAATTCAATCACCGTGCGCTCGCCAATTTCGACGATTTGCTCGTCTAATTGCTTGCGGGTTTTGGCGACCACTTCCTCGATGCGGGCAGGGTGGATGCGACCGTCGGCGACCAATTTTTTCAAGGCGAGGCGAGCGATTTCCCGACGGATGGGGTCGAAGCTGGAAATCACGATGGCTTCCGGCGTGTCGTCCACGACGATTTCAGCGCCGGTAGCGGCTTCGAGTGCACGGATGTTCCTGCCTTCCCTGCCGATGATTTGACCTTTCATCTCGTCGTTTTCAAGCTGGAAAACAGAGACCGTGTTTTCGATGGTGTACTCGGACGCCATGCGCTGGATGGTCTGGATGATGATTTTTTTGGCGTCTTTGTTGGCGTCAATTTGCGCCTGGGCGAGAATGTCTTTTTGCATCGCCATTGCCGCAGTTTCGGTCTTGTGCTTGATGGCTTCCAGTAGTTGGTCTTTGGCTTCCGTCTGGGTCATGCGAGCAATGCCTTCAAGGGTTTTGATGCGCTCCTCGTTGGCGGCTTCGAGTTCTTCTTTGCGCTTTGCGATGATTTTGAGCTGCTTTTCCAGATTCTCCCGGACGGCAGTAATTTCAGCTTCCTTGCTGTCGAGGTCGGTGTTGCGGGTTTCGATTTCCTTGATGCGCTCCTTGAATTTTTCCTCTTTAACCTGGATGTCTTTTTCCAAGCCTTTGATTTCAAGCTCCCGCTCTTTGACAGCCACCATTTTTTCGGCTTTTTCCTTCTCGAATTCCGCCCGAAAATTGTTGAAGCGGTCTTTCGCCTCCTGGATTTTCCGTTGCTTGATGGCTTCATTTTCCTGCTCTGCACGGGAGCGGATTTTTTCCGCCTTCGTCTCCGCCTCGTCCATGATGCGCTTGGCGTTGACTTGCGCCTGCTTCACTTCGAGGTCAGCTTTGGCATTGATAGTCTCGATTTTAGCCTGCTGCTGTTTTTTCAAAAAAGCCGAGATGAGAAAGTACCCGATGGCTCCTCCGACAACCAGCCCGGCGACCACTGCTGCGATAATTGTTATTTCCATACCAAAAGATTTAATAGGGTTGAACAGTTGAACGGTGATTGGTGACTGGTGATTGGTGACTGGTGATTGGGACGTCCCAATCACCAG
>CAZHLB010000814.1:0-3422 GCA_964533005.1 uncultured Saprospiraceae bacterium | reverse complement strand
TTCTTTTTTGGACAATACTTTTTTAGAAATCATGTCCAAAAATCACCTCTCTGCATAAGTGGAAGTCAGGCGGTAACTTCAAATTACCGCCTGACTTAAACAGACCGCTTCAACTTTTCCGAACCTCGCAAGGTTGTTTGCATCTCCCATTAAAAAGGTTTTTAGCAAGCGAAAGAGCCTGGCAGAACAAGGGCGGGTTTTTCCAATTCACCCCGGTTTTAAAGGTTTTTTTCAATAGGATTTATCAATCATGGCAAAGGATTTAAGACTTACCCGGAACATCGGCATCGCCGCTCACATCGACGCCGGCAAAACCACGACCACCGAGCGGGTGCTGTATTATACCGGCATGACCCATAAAATGGGCGAAGTGCATGAAGGCGCTGCCACCATGGACTGGATGGAGCAGGAACAAGAGCGGGGCATCACCATTACTTCTGCCGCTACCAAAACTGCCTGGAAGTGGAAAGGGGAAGAATATGTTGTCAATATTATTGACACGCCCGGTCACGTGGACTTCACCGTGGAGGTGGAGCGTTCGTTGCGGGTGTTGGACGGAGCGGTGGCTTTGTTCTGCGCCGTGTCTGGCGTGGAGCCTCAGTCGGAAACCGTTTGGCGTCAGGCTGACCGCTACAAAGTGCCTCGCCTGGCTTTCGTCAATAAAATGGACAGAAGCGGTGCTGATTTTTTGAATGTCGTCAATGACATGAAAGAAAAATTGGGCGCTAACGCCGTGCCGCTCCAGTTGCCCATCGGCGCTGAGGAGAAGTTCAAGGGCGTGGTTGACCTCATCACCGGCGAGGCAATGGTCTGGAACGAAGCCGACCAGGGCATGACTTACGACGTCATCCCCATCCCCGAAGACATGGTGGAAATGGTCGAAGAATACCGCACGAAAATGCTCGAAGCCGCTGCCGAGTACGACGACTCGCTGCTCGAAAAATACTTCGACGACCCGAATTCCATCAGCCCCGACGAGGTTCGGGCTGCTCTGCGCAAGGCAGTTTGCGACATGAAAATGACGCCGGTCATGTGCGGTTCCGCCTTCAAAAACAAGGGCGTTCAGGCGATGCTCGATGCTGTTTGCGCTTTCTTGCCCAGCCCAATTGACGTGGATGCCATTGTCGGCATCAACCCCGATACGGACGAAGAGGTTAGCCGCAAACCTTCGCCGGACGAGCCTTTCGCCGCTTTGGCGTTCAAGATTGCTACCGACCCGTTTGTCGGTCGCTTGTGTTTCATCCGCGTCTATTCAGGCACTTTGAATGCAGGTGACAGCGTCCTGAACACCCGCGTCGGCAAGAAGGAGCGCATTGCTCGTCTGTACCAGATGCACGCCAACAAGCAGAACCCAATTGACAAGGTGGAAGCTGGCGACATCGCTGCCGCCGTCGGTTTCAAAGACATCCGCACCGGCGACACGCTTTGCGATGAAAAGAAACCCATCGTGCTGGAAAGCATGAAATTCCCCGACCCGGTGATTGGCATCGCCGTCGAGCCGAAGTCGCAAAAAGACCTCGACAAACTCGGCTTGGCGCTGTCCAAACTGGCTGAGGAAGACCCGACCTTCAAAGTGCGTTACGACAAGGACACCAACCAGACCGTCATCAGCGGCATGGGTGAGTTGCACCTGGAAATCATCGTTGACCGCCTGCGCCGGGAATTCAAAGTCGAATGCAACCAGGGCATGCCGCAGGTGAATTACAAGGAGGCGCTGACCAAAACCGTGAATCACCGCGAGCGCCTGAAAAAGCAAACTGGCGGCTCCGGTCTCTTTGCCGACATGGAATTTGAACTGGGTCCCGCAGACCCCGAATTTTTGGAAAGCGAGGATTATAAATCCGGCAAGACCAAGCTCCAATTCGTCTGGGGCATCGTCGGCGGCGCCATTGACAAGAATTATCAAAAGCCTGTCCGTGACGGTTTCAACGCCATGATGGAAAACGGCGTCCTCGCAGGCTACACCATAGATAGCATGAAAGTGCGCGTCCACGACGGCTCCATGCACGCGGTGGACTCCAAGCCGATTGCCTTCGAGCTTTGCGCCAAGGAAGGTTTCCGTGCGGCTGCGCACAGTGCCAAACCGGTCATTTTGGAGCCTATCATGAAACTGGAAGTGGTGACACCCGCCGAATACACGGGTCCCGTCATCGGGGACTTGAACCGTCGCCGGGGTATCCCGAAGGCGCAGGAAGACCGCCCCGGCGGAGCGAAAGCCATCCAAGCCGAGGTGCCGCTTTCGGAAATGTTCGGCTACGTGACGCAACTGCGCACCATCACCAGCGGTCGTGCCAGTTCCACGATGGAGTTTTCGCACTACGCCCAGCCGCCGAAAAACATCTCGGAAGAGGTGATTGAGAAGGCAAAGGGGTTGGTGAGAGCTTGATTGTCAAATGGTTGAATGGCTGGAATGGCTGTTTGACTTTGAGATAAAAAAAAAAGCCCTGGCGGTGAGCCGGGGCTTTTTCTTTGATACCATATAGCTTGGGAGTTAACGCAGCGCACACCAGATATTGAAGCGGTACAGCAAAAATGATGAAAGGGAGAAAAGCAGGATAGCTGATATTGGGTCTCCGTAAAAAGACTAAAAAGTTACAAATCAGCAATCAACAATTCATTTTTCAGCAATGACAATGTATTGATAATCAAGCGAACAGTCGTCCGAGGTGATGTTTTTGAAACCGGCGGCGAGCAGTTCGTTTTCCACCTCGAAAAGCTCCAGGCGGATATTGGCAGGCGGATATTTGATGGGAATGCGCTTCTTTTTGAAATCCACGATGAGCACCCGCCCGCCTTCCGGCAGCACTTCGAGCAGGTGTTTGAGGTATTCCTGCCTGTTTTTGAAGTAGATGAAAGTGTTGAGAATAATGGCATAATCAGCCTCGCCGGGCTTCAACATGGAGTTGTTTGAAGAGGCAAGGCGGGTCTCGAATCGGGTTTGCAATTCCGGCGAAAGCGCCACCTGTTTGACGCTGTCCATGAAATGAACCAAACGAGGGTCAATCTCGATGGCAATCACTTTTCCAGCGTATTCCGTCAGGCGGCGAGAAAAAAAGCCGCTGCCTGCGCCAATGTCTGCAACGGTTTTGCCGCTCAGGTCGCCCATTTTTTGGATAATCAGTTCCGGTTTTTGCCAGATGTCCCTGCCGGGCGGGTCGTATTTTTTGAGCAGGGTTTGGAGGCTGGCGGTGTCGCCGTTGCCATTGCCGTTTCGAGTGGTCGTGTCGGCTGGCATGGGGTTGTTTTCGGCGGCGGTTTCCGTTTCATTTTTGCAGGCGAGCGCCAGCAAAATCAAGGAAAGAAGGCAAAGGTTGAGCGTATTATTTTTCATTTTTTGTGGCAAACATGAGTCATCCGAAATTTTACCTGACTCTTTTTCGATTAAATGATTGAAGATTACATGATTACATGATTGTTGATGG
>CAZHLB010000813.1:0-3425 GCA_964533005.1 uncultured Saprospiraceae bacterium | reverse complement strand
CCCCGCCCTTTTGTCATTCCCGCAGGGAATCCGTCCTGCCTGGTTTGGCGGGCTGAACGGGTTCCCTGCGGGAATGACAAAAGGGCGGGAGACTTCTTTCCCAAGTTGAAAGTACGGGGAAAGCGTTCAGGCAATTTTTTTTTGCGCCGCTAACTTAACGACGCTGCAAATGTTCAGGAAAAACCGAACGAAAAACACAAAACTATCAGCACCCAGCACTTCAATCATGAAAATCGGCATTGTTTGTTACCCCACCTACGGCGGCAGCGGCGTGGTGGCGACCGAGCTTGGCATCGGACTGTCAAAGCGGGGACATGAAGTCCATTTTATCACCTATCGCCGACCGGCGAGGCTGACTACTTTCCACGAAAACGTTTTTTACCACGAAGTCACCGGCGAAGATTACCCGCTGTTCGAGTACCCGCCCTACGATACGGCGCTGGCGAGCAAGCTGGTGGAGGTGGTGAAATTTGAAAACCTCGACTTGTTGCACGTTCACTACGCTATCCCGCACGCAACGGTGGCTTACATGGCAAGAGAAATTTTGAAACGGGAAGGTCGCTACGTGCCTTTCATCACCACCCTGCACGGCACGGACATCACGCTCGTTGGCTCGAACCCTGCCTTCAAGCCGGTGGTGGAATTTGGAATCAGCATGTCGGACGGCGTCACGGCGGTTTCGCAGAGCCTCAAAGAAGACACCCTGCGCTTTTTCAACGTGGAAAACGGCATCCGGGTCATTTACAATTTCATTGATTTTGAGCGATTTAGGAAAATCAACAAAGACCATTTCAAGAAAGCCATCGCTCCCAGCGGCGAACGCATCATCACGCACACGTCCAATTTTCGGCGGGTGAAAAGGGTGGAGGACGTGATTCGGGTCTTCCAAAAAGTGCAGGAAAATATCCCTTCAAAATTACTGCTCATCGGCGACGGGCCCGAACGGCGGCACATCGAAGACCTTTGCCGGGAAGCCGGGCTGTACTCGGAAGTGCGTTTTTTGGGCAAGCAAGATGCTGTCGAGGAGTTGCTCGCCATTTCTGACCTGTTCATCATTCCTTCGGAGAGTGAGAGTTTTGGCTTGGCGGCGCTCGAAGCGATGGCTTGCGAGGTGCCAATAATTTCCACCGACGCAGGCGGCTTGCCGGAGCTGAACATTCACGGAAAGACTGGTTTTCTAAGCAAAGTCGGCGACGTGGATTGCATGGCACAACATGCCATTGATATTTTGAGCGACGACGCCGTTTTGCAAGAATTTCGGAAAAATGCGGTGGAACAGGCGGAGCGATTTGATATCCGGCACATCCTGCCGCAGTACGAAGCCTACTACGAAGAGGTGCTGGAACAAGCCACCGTTGCGGCACGTTAGCTCAACAGAAATGTCATTTTTGAAAAGAATGGACATGTTTCTCCAACACACATTTTTTTGGAAACACATAGTCACATAGAGAACATAGTTTGCTGATTCTCAAAAAACTATGTAACCTATGTGACTATGTGTTGAAGAAAAAAGTCGTGTTTTTGAAACATCCCAAAAAATGCCATTTCTACCCCCAACAGCCTACCTTCGAATTTCATTTTCAAACGAAAATTCCTGCCATGAGTCAAATCAAAACTATCTCTCTGCTGGCGTTGCTGGCAATTTCCCTTTTCTTTTCCTGCAAAACTGAGCAAGAACAAGCCTGGAAAAACAAAGACAACACCGTTCGGGTGCGCAGCCAGGTTGACCTGGCGACGCTGAATCCTTTCCTCTACCGCACTGCTTACGAGGCGGCTGCCTTCAAACTGGTCTTCCAATTCCTGATGGATTTCGACCCGAAGACGCTGGAACTTTCGCCGCAATTAATCAAAGCTGCGCCGACAGCGACCGACATCACGAGTGGCGAATACGCTGGCGGTCAATCGTTTAGCTTCGAAATCCTGGACGAGGCGGTTTGGGACGACGGCAAGCCGGTGACCGCCGCCGACGTGGATTTCAGCTTCAAGGTTTTGTTTAACCCCAAGTTGCCGCTCCAGCGGATTGCGGCTTACCTCGAATACGTTCGGGAAATCCAGGCTGACCCTGCCAACCCGAAAAAATTCAACCTGCTGACTAACCGCAAGTATTTCCTAGCGCAGGATGCCATCAGCAATTTCTCCATCCTCCCGGCACACATTTACGACCCGGAGGGCTTGCTGAAAGACATCGCTTTGAAGGATTTGACCAACCCGGCGACGGCAGCCAAATTGGCGGAAGACCCTCGTTTACAGCAGTTTGCGGATGCTTTTTCCTCGCCGAAATTCGGTCGGGAAGTGGTGTCTGGCTCGGGGCCCTACCAGGTTGTCGAGTGGGTGGACGGCCAGCGGGTCGTTTTCAAGAAAAAGGAAAATTGGTGGGGCGACAAGCTGGCTGACCGCTACCCGATGCTTGCCGCTTTTCCCGATACCATCATCATCCTGCCGATTGCCGACCAAACGGCTGCGATTGCGGCGCTGAAAGACGAGGCGATTGACGTTTCGGCGGAGATAGACTCCAAGCAATTCAAGGAATTGCAGCAAGACAGCTTCGTGAAGGAGGTCTATAATTTGATTACGATGCCCCGGTTCGTCTATTTCTACGTGGCGATGAATAACCGCAACCCCAAGCTCGCCGACAAGCGGGTGCGCCGTGCCCTGGCGCACGTCCTCGACATGGATGCGGTGATTCGAGACCTCTACGACGGCTTCGGGGAAAAGATTGCCAACCCGTTTTTGCCCGACAAACCTTACTACGACAAGTCCTTGAAACCTATCGAAATGAACCTGGACAAGGCTCGCCAACTGCTCGCCGAGGCAGGATGGAAAGACTCCAACGGCAACGGCACGGTGGACAAAACGATTGACGGTCAGGCAGTTGAGCTAAAATTGCAGTACCTGTACACGCCCGGTTCGGCGTTTCAGGAAAATCTTTCAGATTTGATGAAAAACAATGCGCAGAAGGTAGGTATCGAAATCGAGCGGGTGCAAGTGGAATCCAACGTGATGGGCGACCGCCTTCGCAATCTCGACTACGAATTAGCTGGCAGAGGCGCTGGCGCTCAACCCGTGCCCGACGACCCGAAGCAACTCTGGCACACCGACAGCGCCAACCCCGGCGGCTCGAATTATGCCGGCTTCGGCAACGCAGAATCGGATGCGCTCATCGAGCAAATTCAAAGCACGACGGATGCGGCGCAGCGGAATGAATTGTACAAGAAATTCCAGGCAATCGTCTATGAGGAGCAGCCGGTGATTTTCCTTTTTTCACCGATGGACAAGATTGCGGTGCATAAGCGGTTTGAGCCGGCGGTGAGCAAGATGGGGGTGTCTTTGCAGCACTTGAAAAGGTTGAATTAGGATGTGTCGGATGGACAAGGATATTAAGGATTGGGACGCCGTCCCAATCCTTAATATCCTTGTCCATCCGA
>CAZHLB010000812.1:0-3427 GCA_964533005.1 uncultured Saprospiraceae bacterium | reverse complement strand
CTTCGTAGTTCCTCTGCGAGGATGACAAAAGCGACTTGCAGACGGCACACCAGACTTCGTAGTTCCTCTGCGAGGATGACAAAAGCGACTTGCAGACTTGCAGACGTGCAGACAGCACACCAGACTTCGTAGTTCCTCTGCGAGGATGACAAAAGCGACTTGCAGACGGCACACCAGACAGGGCGAAAACATTCAGGCTGTCTCATGTTACTTCTTGGCGGACTTTGCGGGAAAAAATGGTCAGTTCATTTCAATAGTGAACAACACCGCCTTTCGTTTGTCCTCCACATCTTTCATAAAAACCAACTCGTTGTACTCGCCTTTCATCCATTTCTCGATGCCGGTATCATAATAGGGACTGCCAGGATTGCCCGATTGCCCGCCGGGAAAGACGCCCCAAGCTTTCACCTCGTCTCCCAACTCCACAATCATTCGCCACGAGGGCCCATGCTCCTCAGAAATGGCGTTCAGCGCCTGGCGGTAGCCGCCCACGTCGAGGTTCGTTCGTGAAAAAGCGGGGATGCGCAGCATGTGATAAATGGAAGTTTTTTTATGGTTTGCCCAATTGAAAGTCGGGTCGAGCAATTGCGTTGCCAGCGAGTCGGTCGTCGAGACAAACGAGGCGGTGGCTATTTGACGGGCGGTTTCCTTTTCAAGCGACCTGATATTGTCGAAAATGGCGTCGGCAGGGGCGGTGGTCAGCAGTTCAATCAGCCGCCAGCTTTCAGGTTTGAGGATGGGCAGCGAGTCTTCCCAGACCAGCACTTCGTCAAATGTTTGCTCATAAAATTGCTTCCACCAAACCTCGAAAACCGCAGGCGCTATCTCCCCTTTTTCAAAACGGTAATCCCATTTTCTGAGCTTTTTTAACAATTGACTTTGCACGGTCGTCAGCGCCGATGTGTCAATTTGCGCCAGCAAAGCTGGCAATGCCTCGGCTGCGTGGATGCTGAAATTGCTGTTTTGCAATGCCATCATATCCTCCGGCGTAATGCTGTCCATTTCAGAAAGACTGCGCACGAGATACCTTGCTCGGAAATCGTCAAAGTCATTTGCGTTGTAATAATAGGGATAAGTAGGGTCGGTAGAATGCTGGTTGGCGGAGGCAACGAAGCCCCGTGCCGGGTTTTTGATTTGCGGCACGTGCGAATGAGGAATGAAACCTTGCCAGCCATTTTGCGAATTGCTGCCGTCCAACACGAAGCGACCTTGCTGTTTTCGCTTCAATGGATACTTGCCGTTTGCTTTGATGGCGATGTCGCCGGTCTTGCTGGCGAAGACAAAATTTTGCGCCGGGAAGTCATAAAACTCAAGCGCCACCGAGTAGTCGTCATAATTTTTTCCCTGCATCAAGCCGACAAAAGTGCCGATGTCGTTCGGGTTTGGCTCGTCGTGTGCGAGCCAGTGCATGGCAAGGTCGTTCCAATGTTTATGCACGGAATCTTTGGATGATTCGTAAACGACAGGTCCCCATTCCGTCCAGCGAACCGTGTCGAGGACAGGTTCGGGCAAGCCCTTCACCTTGTATTTTTCGACCACAATCCTCGCTTTTTTCACCGTGCCATCGAGTTGATAGCTGGTTTTGGCGGCGTCCGTCCAGGTGATTTTGTACCAATCCAGCACGTCTTGCCCGACGTTGGTTTCGCCCCAGGCGATGTTTTCGTTGAAGCCAATCAGGATGCCCGGAATCCCCGGCACGGAGACGCCATAGCCATTGGCTTTCGGCGTAACGATTTGATTTTCAAACCAAATGCTTGGCAAAGTCAGCCGCAAGTGCGGATCGTTGCAAAGAATCGGTTTGCCGGATTTGGTTTTCCAGCCAGCCACCGCCCAGTTGTTGCTGCCGACCAGTTCCCGCTCTTTTGGATAAACCTTGTGCTCAATCAAGCCGATGGCTTCTTGCAATTCTTGTTTCACCTGCACCGCTGCCGGGGTGAAATTCCACTTCGTTCCGGCAGGAATCACTGGGGTTTGTTTCGGATTGTATTCAGGGTAAAGTTTGGCAAACAAGTCCTTGCCGAGCACTTGCAAGGCATTCGTCGCTTCGATGTCATCCTCACCCAGGCAAAGGGTCATGTCCATGTATTTTTTGACCAGCGCCGTTTTCAACGGTGACCAGGGTTCGGGGTAGTAGTTGAGCAGCTTGAATTCGAGCGGGTAATTTACAGGCGTCAATGTTTTCATATAAGCATTCACCCCATCGGCGTAGGCTTGGATGAGGCGGAAATTTTCAGGCGATTTTTGCCAGGCTCGCACCGCATTTTCTGCGCCGAACAACATCCCGCCCCGCCGCATCCGCTTGTCCACGTCGAGCAAATCTTCTCCCAAAACCTCCGCCAGCCTGCCCGCCGGGGCACGGGAAAGCAAATCCATTTGCCAGAGCCGGTACTTGGCGGTGACGTAGCCTTGCGCAAACGATGCCTCCTCCGAATTTTCAGCAAAAATGTGCGGCACGAGGCGCTCGTCGAAGGCGATTTTCACCTTGCCTTTCAATTCCGGCAGCTCGATTTTGAGCGGAAGAAATTCATCCACCGACTCGGCGCATTGCCAAAAACCAGCGAATGGGTTGAAAAAATCGCCCAGCGGTGGCAGGGTCGTTTTCTTCAAATTCGCTTTCACAGCCTTGTCTTCGGAGGAAGGCGCAGGCATGGAAAACGGGTTGGCAAGCACCCAAACGAGGGCGACGGTAGCGAGGAGGGAGAGGAGAAATTTTAGAATTTTCATTTTGTTGGTGATTGGTGATTGGTGATTGGTGATTGGTGATTGGTGATTGGTGATTGGACGCCCCAATCACCAATCACCAGTCACCAATCACTAACTAATCCAAAATAGGTCTTCCGAATGAAACCTTGACTTCCGGCGAAAGCCGCACCTTAATTTTCACGGTTAGCGGTTCCGACCTGTGAATGTGCGCTTTGTTGTGCAATTGATAGGTGGTTTTTATGGCTGAAAAAACCAGCCGCAGCGGGGTATTGTCTTTATTTTCTTCCAGCAATTGCTGGACTCTTTCCTCCGGAAAGTCAGCAGGTTTCGCCCGCAATTCCACTTCCAGCACCGGATTGATGGAGACGCCTACTGAAAAGTAATTTGCCTTCATGCCATATTTTTCCAGCTTCGGCAAAATGGAAACCCAGGTCTCGATGATTTGAAAACCTTTCTCTTTGGCGGCTTCGCCAATGGCGACTGCTTGACCTTTAAGACTGTCGCCTGCGTGCTGAACGGTGCTTTTGATTTTTTCAAACATGGCTTCGAGCTTTTTAGACGCTGCCAATTTAGGAAAATATTGAAGCGGCAAAATTCAATGCTGCTCATCCCCTCCGCTTGCGGGTTTTGTCTAAGAATTAACCGGCAAGCTTTTTCTCCCGTCTTACCTTTCGACACAGATTTGAGGCTGTATCATAAGTCGTTAAGCACGCCTCCAAGTCGC
>CAZHLB010000811.1:2572-3431 GCA_964533005.1 uncultured Saprospiraceae bacterium | reverse complement strand
AATATTGGGTTCTTAATCCAGCTAAAGTTGACACCTTTAAAATGCCCTTTTTTGCTTTAAAAATTTAAATTTTTTCCAGCAAAACCGGGCATTTTCAAGGTGTCACCTTTGGTCTCCAAAATGATAACTTTTAGCAACGTCCGCCCGCATCCGCTCAAAGAAATGCCGCAAGGCATCAACCCGAATTCGGGCGTTTTTGCAACGGAATGCCGGTTTGAAAAGGGAAAAAATTACCTCGTCACCGCTCCCTCCGGCAAAGGCAAATCCACCTTGGTTCACATTATTTATGGCTTGCGGAAAGACTACGACGGATCGGTTCAAGTTTCAGGAAAAGACATCCAAGCCTTTTCTCCCGACGATTGGGCGGAGCGCAGGCAGCGCCATTTTTCTGTTGTTTTTCAAGATTTGCGGCTTTTCTCGGGGCTGACGGCGCTTGAAAATATCCTGCTCAAATCAGGCTTGACCGGCGAAACGCAGGAGGAGGAAGTGCGAAAAATGGCAGCGGAACTTGGCGTGATAGATGTGCTTGAAAATTCCAGTGAGACACTTTCCTACGGTCAACGGCAACGAGTCGCCATCATCCGGGCGCTTTGCCAGCCCTTCGATTTTTTGCTGCTCGACGAGCCGTTCAGCCATTTGGATGATGAAAATATTCGCCGGACTTGCCGGCTCATCCAGGAAAAATGCGACCGGCAGCAGGCGGGTTTTTTGCTGACGAGTTTCGGAGAGCGGTATTTTTTTAAGTACGATTTGGAGGTGGAATTGTGAGTCAATTTAGGAGGTAACTTGAAGTTACCTCCTAAATTAGCCCTCGAAAAAATCCTCCGAAATCCTGCCAATTTCACCTATTTCCCTGTTT
>CAZHLB010000811.1:0-2562 GCA_964533005.1 uncultured Saprospiraceae bacterium | reverse complement strand
CGAGCCGTTCAGCCATTTGGATGATGAAAATATTCGGCGGGCTTGCCAGCTAATTCAGGAAAAATGCACCCGGCAGCAGGCAGGGTTGGTGCTGACGAGTTTCGGGCAGCGGTATTTTTTTGAGTACGACGTAGAGATGGAATTGTGAGTCAATTTAGGAGGTATGTTCAAGTTTAATGTCGTCAACTTATGGGTGTTGGAAACCTGTTTGTACCGGCGACTTTAGTCGCCGAATACCCCAAACGGCGACTAAAGTCGCCGGTACAAACAGGTTCCAACACTCCTAAATTGACGATATTAATCTTCAAGTTAGCTCCTAAATTAGCCCTCCGAAAAACCCTCTGAAATCCTGCCATTCTCATCTATTTCCTTGTTTTTCAACGGTTGAAAATCTGATAATCATGAGGGCATTTCCACTCCTTGCGCTGCTGTTTACAGCGTCTTTCCTTTTTGCTCAAAATCACAACATTACGCTGCGTTCGACCTTGACTTTTCCCGGTCAAACCCTCGCCAACGTCTGGGGAATCAAGAAAAACGGGAAGGAATTTGCCCTCGTCGGCGCTTCGCAAGGCTTGGTAATTGTGGACGTGACCGACCCTGAAAATCCAAGCATCGTCACGCAACTTACAGATGGCATCAACAGCCTTTGGCGGGAGGTGAAGACCTTCGGAAATTATGCTTACGTTGTTTCCGAAGGCACTTCGGGCGGGCAGGGCGGCGTCGGAATTGCCAATCTTTCCAACCTTCCGAGCACACCGGTGACGTTTCACAAATACAAGGGTGACGGTGCAATAGCCAACCAACTCCACCGGGCGCACGCACTTCACGTGGACACCATCAAAGGCTACGCCTACATTTTTGGAACAACCGGGCTGGCAAATGGCGGCGCAGTGGCGCTCAATTTGAACTCAGACCCGTACAATCCAACTTACGCCGGAATGTACAACGGCAGCTATATCCACGATGGCTACGCTCACAACGACACGCTTTGGGGCGGGCACATTTACGGCGGCTATTTCTCCTGCATCAATTTTGCGAACAAACCCTCGCCCGTAGTGCTCGCCACGCAAACCACTCCGAATGCCTTCACGCACAACACCTGGCTCTCCGCCGATGGCAATTATTTGTTCACGACGGACGAAAAAAGCAACTCCTATTTAGCTGCATACAACATTGAAAATCTGTCGAATATCGTCGAAACCGACCGCATCCAAACCACGCCCGGCAGCGGTTCCATCGTCCACAACACGCACGTAAAAACGCACTACGCCATCAGTTCCTGGTACAAAGACGGCGTGACCGTCGTGGATGTGAACCGCCCCAGAAACCTCATCCAGGTTGGCAATTATGACACCTACACTGTTGGTTCGGGCAATGGCTTCGATGGCGCTTGGGGCGTCTATCCCTTTTTGCCTTCGGGAAATTTGCTGGTGACCAATATCGAGGAAAACTTGGGAGGCGGCAGCGAGGGCGGCGTTTTGTACATTCTCACGCCAACCTATGAGGCGGCTTGCTACCTGGAAGGCAACGTGAGAGATGCTTCCACCAACCAAAACCTGAACGGCGTCTCGGTTCAAATTCAATACAGCGACCCGCTGAACAGCTCGACTTCCGGTCTCAATGGCAACTACGCCACCGGGCAGCCGACATCGGGAACATTCGACGTGGTTTTCAGCAAAACCAACTACGTCACGCAGACCATTTCGGCAACCCTGACGCACGGCGAAGTCACCACCCTGAACGTGTTGCTGATGCCCCAGTCTGCCTTGCCGCTTGAGCTGCTAAGTTTTGAAGTGAAAGCTGAAAAGAATGGCAACCTGCTGACCTGGCTGACAGCTTCTGAGAGAAATACCTTGCGCCACGAAATCCAGGCAAAACGCAATGCTGACGAGCCTTGGCAAACCATCGGCGAGTTGCCTGCGGCAGGAAATTCGGAAGATGAAATCAGCTATTTTTTCACCGACCCCAATCCCGGCTTTGAAACTTACTACCGAATCAAAACGGTGGACAACGATGGGCAGGAGAATTTTTCCCCGATGGAATTTGTCAGCCGTCCCCGGCAGTCTTTTGGCATCGTCAACGTCTATCCAATTCCGACGGCAGGCATTGTCAAGGTGGAATTTTCCAGCGACCAGGAGGCGCTTGCCGCCCTTCGCATTTTCAACCTTGCCGGTCAGACGCTGTTCGAGGAGGAGCCAATCGAACTTTTGGAAGGCATGAATTTCCGAACCATCACCTTGCCGGAACATTGGACAGACGGCGAGTATTTCCTCGAAGTGCTCGCCGGAAATCGCCGGGAACGTGCGCCAATTCTCCTCCGGCGGTAAGATTTTGAACTTCCCGCTAAAAAAGGCGTTGATTCAAAACTTTGACAAGCAACGAATTGCAAGGCATTTTTCAATCGAGAAAAAAATTTTCAAATGGATGTTTGAATTTTAGAAACCCCTTGCTTTACATTTGCCGCCGCTCAAAAGCAGAGCAGCTAAAAGTCAAGAAAAATGCGGAAGTAGCTCAGTTGGTAGAGCACGACCTTGCCAAGGTCGGGGTCGCGAGTTCGAGTCT
>CAZHLB010000810.1:0-3431 GCA_964533005.1 uncultured Saprospiraceae bacterium | reverse complement strand
GCAGCGTCCCGCCGATTGACATGAATGCTTCCGACCCCGACCACGACCCGACCAATGAGATTCAACAACTCACGTATGATACCTCATCGAGCTTGCTCGGCTTGTCCGGCAGCAATACTTACATTGACCTTTCCAATCTGACCAATTTCAATGCTTCTGGCTCTGACCTCGACTTCCCGCAAGGCGTCGCAAGCGCCAAATATGTGTTTGTGCCGGACGGCATCACCGTTCCCGCCGATTCTGTTTTTTATATCGTAGCGGCTGAGGACGAAATGCTTTTACCTGGCGTCGGCAACAGTTTCGGGCGGGCACTAACGAGTCCGAACCTGCCCATTTTCAAGCCGGGCACCAAGATTGACAACTGCCGCTGCATCGGTTTTTTCAAGGAAATGGACCCGTTCTTCGAGCCAGTCATCATCGTGCTGAAGGAAAACCAAAACAATTATTACCAAGTCCCTTTCCAGAAAAATCTCATCATCAAAAGCGGCTTAGACCAATCCACGCCTATCACTTTGAATGGTTACACCATCAGCCCGTTCAGCACCATCATCAAGGCATTGGTGATTCCCGAAGGCATCCAAATCAAGAACCTCAGCAACGATGAAGTCATCATTACGGGTTACCTGATTGGTAATTGAATTTGGTGATTTGTGATTGGTGACTGGGACAACCAATCACCAGTCACCAATCACCATTCACCAAATGGGCTTCCACTGGCTAAAGACACTCATGAAAAAGCTCCTTTTTTTCATCGCCATAGCTGCCGGGATTCTTCAATCTGACCTGCAAGCGCAGGGCATCCGGCGCAGCGTGATTTCCAGTTTTGGCGACTCCGGTTCGGCAGGCGGCTTTCGCATGGCTTGCACCGCAGCGCAACCGCCGAATGCAGGCACGATTTCCGGCGGGGTCGTCACTTTACGGCAAGGTTTTCAGCAACCGCCGAACACGTCAGGCATTGACCCGAACTGCATCGGCGCTCCGTTGGCGAGTTTTTCCAGCGATAATTTTATTGACGTCTGCGGCGAGAAGTTCAGCTTCTTTTTTGGCGACACGCCAGACCCGGCGACCACTTTTTCCTGGAATTTTGGGCAGGATGCCATGCCGCCAACTTCCTTGCTGGAAAATCCGCTCGGCATCGTGTATGCCTCAACCGGCGTGAAAACCATCACGCTGCAAGTGACCACCGGTGCTTGTATTTCCACGACTACGCAGACCATCAACGTGACGAAAGCTTCTTTCGGAGCGACCTCATCCAACACGAATCTGCTTTGCTACGATGACAAAAACGGAAACGCCCAATTGTCGGTCGTCAACGCAATTAACCCGGTGACTTACAAATGGTCAACTGGCGCAAACACATCTGCCATCGGCAACCTGACGCCCGGAAACTATGGCTTCACGGTGACCGACGCCATTGGCTGCTCCTTTTCTTCCGAAGCAAATATTGGGGGACCCGACAGCCTTGCCCTCGGCGCAAGTTCAACGGTGGAGTCGTGCGACGAAAACCAGCAGGGCAACCAGGATGCGTCCATTTCCCTGACGATGAGCGGTGGCGTAGCGCCTTACACTTTCCAATGGTCGAATGGCTTGGCAACGGAGGACTTGGTAAATCTGGGCGAGGGCTTCTATTCATTGACCGTGACGGACGAAGCGGGTTGCGAAAAGACCAGGATATTCCAGGTAACTAAGGTTTGCGAAAACATTCCAAAAGATTTCGTTTTCCCCAACCTCATCACGCCCAACGGCGACGGAGCAAATGATGCTTTCGTCATTCCCGGCTTGGAGGATTATCCTGAAAACGACCTGACCATTTTCACCCGCTGGGGCAATCAGGTCTTTTTTGTCAAAGGCTACTCCAACGACTGGCAAGGCAACAATGACAAAGGCGAGGAGCTTCCCGTCGGCGCATATTTTTACGTGCTTCGGCTGAACGACTTGCAAAACAGGGTCTTCGACGGCTCGATTTCGATTCTCAGGTAAGTCGGTGATTGGTGATTGGTGACTGGTGATTGGGCAGCCCAGTCACCAATCACCAGTCACCAATCACCCATCACCGATTTCCATGCGACAACTTTATACTTTCCTCATAATCATTGGCTTCGCCCAATTCGCTGCGGCGCAGCAATACCCGCTTTTCACCAATTTTATCACTAACAAGTACGGCTTCAATCCTGCCATCAACATGGACACGGCGGGCGTTTGCGCCAACCTGGTTTTTCGCAAACAATGGACGGGCATTGACCTTGCGCCGCAAACGATGATTGCAGGCGTGAGGGGCAGGGTGAAACCTTTCCCGATTGGCGCAGGCGGCTATTTTTTCACCGACCAGGCAGGCGTGTTGAAGCGCACCGGGGCTTACGGAATGTTCAATTTTGTGCAAACGCTGAGCAAGGATACCCGCATCTCGGTGGGCGCTTCGGTCGGGTTTTACACTTTCCGCCTCGATGACAGTTATAAACCGCCAACCGACGATTTCGACCAACTCGTGCCCAGTGCTTTAGACGGAAAGCAATTCGCTGATTTTAACGCAGGTATTTACTTGGAACACAAAGGTTTGTATGCAGGATTTTCCGTGCCGCAAGTGTTGGAGAGGCAGTTTGATTTCACTGATTTAGCTGAAAAAAGCATCCTGCTGCGACACTACTATATTATGGCAGGCTACCGGCACAAGCTCAACGACAAGATTTGGGTCGAGCCAACCGTCCTCGTCAAATATTTTGAAACCGCACCCTTGCAGGTGGACGGCGGCATGAAAATCACCTTCGACAAATTTTGGATTGGCGGCACCTACCGCAAAGACGATGCAATGACCGCCATGGCTGGCGTAAACTGGGACAACTTCGGTTTGGGCTATGCTTTCGACGTGACCACGTCAAAACTGCGCACCGTCAGCACCGGCACCCACGAAATCTCGCTGGAAATGTGCCTCGGCAAACCCAAAGACACCGACAAGGACGGCTGCCCCGACAAGGACGACAAATGCCCCGACAAGCCGGGGCCCAAGGAAAACGATTGCTGCCCCGAAGAAAGAAACGAAGACGTCGCTTCAAGTGATGGCATCAATGCAGACACCGACGGCGACGGCATCCCCGACCGGCAAGACCGCTGCCCGACCATTCCCGGCGTGCCGCAAAATCAAGGCTGCCCCTGGGGCGACCGCGACGGCGATGGCATTCGTGACGATATTGACAAGTGCCCTGACCTGCCTGGTGTGCAGTCCAATCACGGCTGCCCGATTGACGACCGTGATTTGGACGGCGTGGTTGACCGATTTGACAAATGTCCCGACGTGCCTGGCAGCCTGCGACACGAAGGTTGTCCCAGCATGGACAGCGACGGCGACGGCGTTGCCGATGCGGAAGACCGCTGCCCGCAAACCAAAGGCGGCATCGAAAATGAAGGCTGCCCGGTGGTTTCCGATTTGGAAAAAG